>CAZASU010000001.1:0-8580 GCA_964487785.1 uncultured Gemmatimonadaceae bacterium
TGAAAACCGCCGAACGGGAAACCGTTCCGTGAGTTCGAATCTCACCCACGCCGCTAAAGCACCGGCTCACCTCTCCTGACCGAACCTCCTCCATTCTCGCCGAAGCGCCTCGGCCGTGGCCGGCGCAATCGCGATCTCGCGGTAGAGCTCGGCGGCCACGCCGCCCTCCGGCATTCCCAGCCGCCGGCGCGCCTCGGCCACCGGCACCGCCCACAGCTCCTCGACCGGAATCTCGAACAGGTTGCTCAGTCGAGTCCGCCGGGCGTAGTCGTAAGCCCGGCTGAAGACGCCGAGCGCGATGCCGCGACCAACCTGGCGGAAGGAGGCGATCCGCCGGGCACATTCCACGAACGCACCGCCATAGAACAGCACCCAGCCCACCGCCTTCGGTACCCCTCTCGAGCCGAAGTAGAGCCCCTGCTCCGCTGCCTCGCCGGCGAGCAGGACCAGCGGCGGCTCGTCGTGTGTGAACGTAGTGCCGGTCAGGACGTGCGACGCGTCGTGGACCAGGTAGATCTTCTCCGGCGCCCGGGACCCGTTGATCAGCTTGCGAAAGAGCTTGAGGAAATGCGGCCTGGCCGGAATCGGCAGGCCCACGTACCCGTTCACGTCGCGGAACCGTGCGATTGCGTCGCCCAGCGCGATGGACTCCCGATCCCGTTCCCAATCGTAGGAGGAAAGCAGGAGCGCGGCCCCGGTGCTCCGGCCCGCTTCCGGGCTCGAAAGCGATGCAGCGGGCGACTGAAGCTGCGAGCTCACGAGACCCGCCGGGACAACGCCGCCACTCCCGGCTCGCCGAGCCGGTCGGAGAGCTCGATCTCGAGATCGGCCTCGGAGCGCCGGCTGATGTAGCGCCGGTACCAGACCTCCGCGCTCAGCAGCAGCCAGATTCTGTTGCCATGGTCGTAGCGCCGGGCGAGATGCTCGTCCACGATCTGCTTCACCCGCTCACCCCGGAGATAGCCGTCACGGACCAGCTCGCTCTTGTGCAGCAGCCGGGGCGCCAGCGCCCTCACCTCGCCCTCCAGGATATACATCAAGGGTGAGGCGAAACCCTGTTTCTTCCGGGCAAGAACTTCCGGTGGCAGGTAACGCTCACCCAGCCGGCGCTCGAGGTAGCGCAGCCTCCGACCCTTGATCTTCATCGAGGTGGGTACCCGGGCCATGAACTCGGCGAAACGCGGATCCAGGAACGGCGAGCGGGACTCGAGGCTGTAGGCCATCGTCGCCCGGTCAAGAATGGTGAGCGACTGGCCCGGCAGGCGCGACATCGAGTCCACATACATCATCCGGTCCATCGGCGCCTCGGCATTGGGAGCCGCGTACAGCTCGAGCAGACAGGCGTCCGGCCGCGTGCCGAGGAGCTGGTCACGGAACCCGGGCGCGTACAGCTCGCTCCGGTGCGCCTCGTTGAACCAGAAGAACTGGAGGCTCTCGGAATACCGCTCGCCCCCGGTCTTCCGGGCCATCAGGTCAACCCAGCGGAGCTTATGGGTGAAGCTCTTGAAGGTGAACTGGTCGGGCAGCCGCCGAAGCACCTGGCTGGCCACCAGGTTCCGGATAGCCTCCGGCACCGCCCGGTAGCGGTCGAGCCAGCGATCGGCGGCATAGCGGTCGTAGCCGCCAAACAGCTCGTCGCCTCCGTCTCCACCGAGCACGACCTTGACGTGGCGGGCGGTCATTCTGGCCAGGTGCAGCAGACAGATGGAGAGCGGGTCGGCCGGCTCATCCAGCGCCGACACCAGACGGGGGAGATCGTTCACCACGCTGGGGGTGACTTCCTCGGCGAAATGACGGGTTCCGTAGCGAGCCGCCACGGCCGCGGCATACGGCAGCTCGTTGAGGTCTCGATAGGGGATGCCCATCGAAAACGTCCGGAGCTCGGAGCCCAGTGTTCGCGCGGCATAGGAGGCGATCAGGGTGGAGTCCAGTCCGCCGCTCAGGAACGCGCCAACCGGCACGTCGCTCAGCAGGTGCAGCTTCACCGTCTCCGCCAGCAGCTCGTCGATCCGCTCCAGCGTCTCGGCCTCCGAATAGCTCCACTTGGGCCCGTAGCTCAGGTCCCAGTACCGCTCGATGCGGCCGCGGCCGTTCTCCCAGACCATGTAGTGCGCCGGTGGCAGCGCGCGTACGCGGGAGAAGAATGTCTCCGGCGGATGGACAAACCTCATGGTGAGGTATTGATCGAGTGCCCGGGGCGAGAGCTCGGCCAGCGAAGGGTCGTCGGCCAGGAGCGCCTTGATCTCGGAGGCGAAGGTGATCTTGCCACCCGCCTCGGTATAGAAGAGCGGCTTCTGGCCGAAGTGGTCGCGCGCCAGCAGCAACCGCTGACGGGTTCGATCCCAGATGGCAAAGGCGAACATGCCGCGCAGGCGCGCGACCATTTTCTCACCCTCGTCCTCGTAGAGGTGCACCAGAACCTCGGTGTCGCTCCGAGTGCTGAAGCGGTGTCCCTTCGCTACCAGCTCGGCGTACAGGCTCTCGTAGTTGTAGAGCTCGCCGTTGAACACCACGACCACGGTGCCGTCTTCGTTCGCGAGCGGCTGGTGCCCTCCCGCCAGGTCGATGATGCTGAGCCGGCGCATGCCGAGCCCAAGGCCACCTTCTACGAAGGTGCCCCAGTCGTCGGGGCCCCGATGCGCGATGGCGTCGCACATCCGGAGGATCTCCGCCTCGCTGACCCGCGCCGAGCCTGCCTTGCCCGCGATGCCGCACATGTCAGGCTGCCTTCTTCCTGCCCCAGGCCACCATCATGTAACCGGCTGAGAACGGGATCAGGTTGTCGAGCATAGTCCAGGCCCGCAGCGCGGGATAGACCGCGGAATAGAGCTTATACGCCGTGCCCACCTTGTTCAGTGCCTCAGCCGACATCGGCGCGGTGTCCCCATGGAAGTCCTGCTGCTCGGTGTTCTTTCCCTTCATGGACTTCTTGTGGTACGCGTAGTTGAGCAGATCCTCGATCGACTCGGTGAAGAACCGGCAGTAATCGTCGATCCCGGCCACGGCCAGGCCGTGGCGCTCCATCAGGGCCCGGGTGGCGGCGGGCGGATACCCGTCCCGGGCGTGCCCGAAGCCTTCGGTGTCGGCGGTAAAGCCGAGCAGCTTCTTGAGGGCAAAGCCCGGCCGTCCGGTCTCCCCCTTGGGCGCCATGAAGAGGAAGTCGCCCCCCGGCTTCAGCACCCGCACCATCTCGCGGAAGAAGGTGTCGTCGTCCTCGATGTGCTCCAGAAAGTTGATGGCGGCGACCACGTCGAACGACGCGCTTCGAAATGGCAGCTCGGCATCGCCGGTCTGGAGCACGCGATCACCCACCAGCTGCTTGGCGGAGCGGACGTGGTCGCGCTCGAAGTCAGTGCTCACCCAGGTGCCACCACGCTCGCGGAGAAAGTGCGACGTCAGACCGGTGCCGCACCCCACCTCCAGGCACAGGCGGCCCGCAGGCGGCGGCAGGTGCCGCATCAGGGCATTGACCGTAAGCTTCTTCTTGAGCGAGCGGCGGTAGAGCTGTAGCTGCCAGGGTTCGGTCAATTAGTGATCTCCAGTTTGGGAGGGCTATAGCCCACAGCCCCTAGCTCAGCGCCCCACTCCCCCGATAGTCCTCAAACGTCCGGCGAATCCCCTCCCGTAAATCTACCTGGGGCTCCCAGCCAAGCACCCGGCGCGCCCTGGAGGTGTCGAACTCCGAATCGCTGCGGAAGAAATCCATCCGCCGCCGATAGATCGGCGGGTCGATCGCCAGAGAGGCACAGACGTCTTCCACCACCGCGGCCAGCGCGAGCATCGGCGCCAGCGGAAGCCTGATTCCATAGCGGGGGCTGCCGGTGGCTGCGGTGACCTCGTCGAGGAGCTCGCGCAGGGTGCATGCCCGGGGCCCGGCCACGATGAGCCCTTCGCCCACCGCCTCGTCGCGCTCGCAGGCCTTGAAAAAAGCGGAGACGACGTCGTCCACGTACACCATGTGACGGCGCCCCTCCCCCGAGCCGAAGAGCGGAAACCGGCCGCGGCTCACTCCCTTGAACATCTTGAGCAGGCGCTGATCGCGGGGGCCATAGACATCGGCCGGACGAAGGACGACGGCAGGCAGCCCGCAGTTCTCGGCGAAGTCCCGCACCAGGCGTTCCGCCGTGACCTTGGTCCGCTCATAAATGTTGCCGGGCGAGAGCCGGGACTCCTCGGTGGTGACGCCGGCGGCGCGGTGCCCGTAGATCCCGATGGTGCTGCAGTAGACGAAGCGCTCGACCCGCTCGGCCGTTGCCGCCTGGAGCAGATGGCGGGTCCCATCGAGATTGATCACCTCGAAGAACTCGTCGCTCTTGCCGCCCTCCCGCATGGCCACGGCCAGATGGAAGATGTGCGTCGCTCCCCGGGCCGCGCGGCGGCAGAGATCGGCGTCGGTGATGCTTCCCGAGAGCACCTCAGCCCCCATACCGGCCAACAGCTCCGCGTTGGCCTGCTCCTCAGGCCGGCCGGTGAGGCCCAGCACGACGACCTCGGCGCCCCGCCGCCTCCCCTCTTCGGCGAGGTGTGAGCCGATGAAGCCGGTTCCCCCAGTGACCAGGAGCTTCATCCGAACCGCTTGGCCAGCGCGGCGACGATGCGGCCGCTCGCCTGCCCGTCGCCGTAGGGGTTCACCGCGTTGGCCATGCGCTCGTACGCCGCGCGCGAGGTGAGCAGCTCGCTGGCGACGCTCACGATCCGGTCGCGGTCGGTACCCACCACGACCGCCGTTCCGGCCTCAACACCCTCGGGGCGCTCGGTCACTTCGCGGAGCACCAGAACCGGCTTGCCCAGTGATGGCGCTTCCTCCTGGACACCGCCGCTGTCGGTGAGCACCAGGTAGGCCCGGTTCATCAGGTGCACGAACTCGAGGTAGTCGACCGGCTCGATCAGGTGCATCCCCGGCACGTCGCACAGGAGACGCTCGACCGTTGCCTTGACCTCGGGGTTGGGGTGCACCGGCAGCACGAACTGCAGATCGGGGTAACGCCTGGCCAGCTCACGAATGGCGGCACAGGTGGATTGCAGTGGTGCCCCGAAGCTCTCTCGCCGATGCGTTGTGATGAGCACCAGCCGGCGCGCGGGGTCGAGCGAGCCCAGGTGCGGGGAGCGGAAGCTGTAGTTCGGCTGGACGGTCTGGAGCAGCGCGTCGATGACGGTGTTGCCGGTGAGGTGCACGTCGGCCGCCGCCACTCCCTCCGTCAAGAGCGCAGCGCGCGCCTGGGCCGTGGGGGCAAAGTGAATCGAGGCGAGGCGGGAGGTCAGTACCCGGTTCATCTCCTCCGGAAAGGGCTGATACCGGTCGCCGGTGCGGAGCCCAGCTTCGACGTGCCCCGAGGGGATACGCTCGAGGTAGGCGGCGAAGGCCGCCGCGAAGCTGGTCATGGTGTCGCCCTGGACCAGCAGGACGTCGGGACGGATCTGCCGCAGCAATGGCGGCAGCCGGTCCAGCACCCGGGCAGTGACGCCGGCGGGCGATTGCCCGGCGACCATCAGGTCGAGATCGTAATCCGCGTCCAGCCCGAAGACGTCGAGTACCTGGTCGAGCATCGCACGATGCTGGGCCGATACACAGACGACGCTCTCGAAACGATCAGGCGCGTTCTGCAGCGCCTGCACCACCGGCGCCATCTTGATCGCCTCCGGGCGGGTCCCGAAGACGCTGAGAACGCGGATCATTGCCTGCCCGCGACCGCCCCCAACCGCTCGGCAAGGGTCTGCATGGTGACGAAGCGAAACCCGCGCTCGAGCACGGTGGCAAAGACCTGGCGCAGGATGCGGTCGCGCACGCCTTCATAGCACGGGTGACCGTAGAACACGACCGACTCATGCTCGTCCAGGTGCTGGTTCAGCTGGCGCAGTACTTCGGGCTCGGGGGTGTCGCGCGCGCCGTGGTACTCGAGGAAAGGAATGGTGCGAGGGCCGGACAACGTCACCGGAATGGTCCAGTGCCTCACCGGTTTGCCTGCCACCGTGGCCCGGGCAGGCTCACCGCCAATGGCATCACCGTTGTAGGTGAACCCCAGCTTGTCGAGGAGCGTCATGACGCGCTCATCGGAATAGAATCCGGGCGAGGAGAAGCCGGCCGGCTTTCCGAAATGCCGCACGAAATGCCGGTAGGACTCTTCGACATCGGCCTGGAGAGTACGGTCGGGCAGCTCGTGAAAACGGCGGCTCCAGACCACGTGGTCCATGCCGCCGTGGAGGCCAAGCTCATGCCCCTCGGCCTGAAGAGACTGGAGCAGCGGGACGAACGAGAGCCCAACCGGGCGGGACAGGGCGGTCTCGATCAGAAAACGAGGCCAGCCGGTCTTCTTGATGAGATGTACTGCATCGCGGTCGGCGAGTTTGGCCTTGGAGCGCGCGGTGCCGGCGCCAATCCACTCGACGAGATTGGTCGACCGCCCCATGTTGACGAAGAACGTGTTTGGCACCCCGAAGTCGCGGCAGACCGCCCGGATCTTGGGGATGCCGTCGGTGGCGCAGACCCGATGATCGACGTCCCAGCGAAACGCGAACAGCCGTTCCGTCACCGTGCCGTCCTGGCGGCGACTTCGCGGTAGAGCTGCTCGAACTGCTCCGCCGACCGGTCCCAGTCGAACAGCCGGAGCGCCCGCGCCCGGCCGGCCTGGCCCATCACGCGTCGCCGCTCCGGATCGGCCAACAAGCATCCGATGGCCTGCGCCAGGGCCGTAGAGTCACCCCGCGGCACCACCAGACCGGTTACGCCGTCCTCCACTACTTCGGGAAGCCCGCCGGCGTCGCTGGCCACCACGGCTACCTCGCACCCCATGGCCTCCGCCGCTGGAATACCGAACCCCTCTTCCAGGGAGGGAATCACCGATACCGCGGCGGCACGATAGTAGGGCGGCAGCTCGGTGTTGGGCACCCAGCCCAGAAACGTCACGTCGGCGCCCAGACCCAGATTGTCGGCGAGGCGAACAAGCTCCGGGCGCTCGAACCCATCGCCGGCGAGGACGACCTTGAGATCGGGGAACCTGGGCTTCAACTGCGCCGCCGCCTCGAGGAGGAAGCGAATGCCTTTCCGGGGAAACAGTTGGCGGCAGGCGAAGATCATGTTGGGCCCGAAGCGCGGACCACGACGGTCTCCGTTCTCAGCCGGACTGAAACGACGGAGATCGGTGCCGTTGAACACCAGGCGGATGCGATCGGCGGGCGCCCCGGCCCGCAACGCGTGCTGGCGGCAGTCTTCGGTAATCGCGGTCAGCGCGCCAGCGTGGCGCAGCGTCCAGCGCAGCGCCGGGCGAACGTACCAGCGGGTGGGAAAATCGTACCCTTGCTCCGGATTTACGTAGACGTCACCGCCGTGCATGGTGATAATGCTGGGAACCCCGAGCTTTCGCGCGGCTAAGACAGCGGCGGGACCGGTGGGTATCGCCCAATGAGCATGAATCACGTCGGCCTGGCCCTCGCGGGCCTCCGCCAGGATGGCTCGGTGCTGCGCCTCGAGATAGTTGGCCATCACCGCAAGGCGGGCGAACCTTCCCAGCCAGGTCACCCGGCTCTGGGCTACCCGCCCGTACGTCAGGTCAGCAGGGAGCTCCAGCGGGAAGCGGACGATCTTCACGCCATCGAACGTGTCCTCCCGCGCCAGCGAAGGATCTCCCGGCGTGACCACCGTGACCGAATGTCCCCGGCGCACCAGATGGCGGTTGATGTCGTGAACGTACGTGGCCTGAGTGTCGCTGGCGTGCTGGGGATACCAATAGGTTGGACAAATGATGCGCAACGGCGTTCCCAGCCCCCCGGATTGACGAGGGGACTTCTTCGGTGCTGCAACCACCAGTCCCCCTGCAGTCATAACGTGGTCACTTCAGAAGATAGCTGAGCTAAAGGCTAGAAGAACGGCCTGGAAAGATCAACATTTATGCCACCTGAATCCCCCTTCAGCAGGGGAGCTATGCCGCGGGAGGGGCCGATTGAGGAACGGGTGCAACAGGGATGTGCTGCCTTGATGCCGCGGATCTCACAAGGATATGACTCAACTGCCCAGCAGGGCACGCACCTTGTGGGCGAGATCGTCCTGGGTGAACGGCTTGGAGAGAAAGGGCTCACTCGGTTCCAGCAGCCCGCCCTGAAACACCTCCGAGGCGAACCCCGACATGTACAGGATCGGTTTGCCAGGCCAGCGCTGCTCCACGTGGCGGCCGAGTTCCCGGCCATTCATCCCCGGCATCTTGATATCGGTCAGGACCAGATGAATGGCCCCGGCATGCTGCTCAAGGGTGGCGATGGCTTCCCGGCTGTGACTGGCTTCGAGCGTCTGATACCCGGTAAACGTCAGCATCCGGGAGGCCAGGTGACGCACCGCCTCCTCATCGTCCACTACCAGAACGGTATAGCCACCTGGCGGGCGTTCGGTCTTGCCCGAGTTGGTTCGGTTCGAGCCCTGTAGCGCCATTTGATCCAAGGCTTGTGTAAAAGGTGGATGCGCGAAGATATGGCTGTTTGGTTCGGGGCCGCAAGCCTGGGAATGTGACGTGTGACACCAATGGGACAACCGGATGCCGTCATATTCCCGACTGGCTTCTTCGGCCTGGGCTTGGGGTGGAAGGTCAGCGT
>CAZASU010000001.1:8680-82665 GCA_964487785.1 uncultured Gemmatimonadaceae bacterium
CCGTCATATTCCCGACTGGCTTCTTCGGCCTGGGCTTGGGGTGGAAGGTCAGCGTCGCGTTAGCGGGGTGGGACTCCGTATTGTTCACCCAAGAGACCCTCCGGGGTCCGGCTTTATCTCTGTTCTTTCACGGTGTGAAGACGTTTCCTCTCGCACTGTGCTAAGGAAGCCTGTTCTATGACTTCGTGTGCAGAACTCCTCGACCACGTTGATCCGGAAGAGCATCTGGTCCAGCTCTATGGCAAGGATGATCGTCTCCTCACCAGGAACATCAGTCGATTCATGGCTGAAGGCCTGCGGCGAGGCGACGGGCTTCTGGCGATCGCGTCGCCGGAGCACAGCGGCTCGGTAGCTCGGCAACTTCGCCAGGAACCCGGCTATTCCAGGGCTGTGCTCGAGGGCAGGCTGGTATTTCTCGACGCCCAGGCAACGCTCGACCGCCTGATGGTCGACGGCCAGCCCGATCGAGCTCGGTTCGACAGTGTGGTCGGAGACGCGCTGAAGGGCGTGCAGGCGCGGGCGGGACATACCGGGATTCGTGCCTATGGGGAGATGGTGGGGCTCCTGTGGTTGGCCGGGCAGCGCGCGGCCGCCGCCCGCCTGGAAGAGTACTGGAACAGCCTCCTTCACTCGAGCAACATCAGCCTGTTCTGCGCCTACCCGATCGATGTTTTCGGCGAGGAGTTCAAGGTCGAGCACGTGGATGCGCTGCTGTGCGCCCATACGCATATGGTCCCCATCGACGATGAGCTCGAGTTCGCGTTGAACCGGGCCATGAATGAGGTTCTTGGAGACCGAGTCAATAGCCTTCGGGCATTGATCAAGGCCAACCACCGCCCCTCCTGGGGAGAGGTTCCAAGATCTGAAGCCATAATCCTCTGGCTTCGCAACAACCTCCCGGGGTCGGCCAGCGAGATTATTGGCCTGGCCCGCCGGTACTACCAGCCGCTGGCTGCTACCCGCCTGTAGGGGCGAGGCGCGCCTCGCCCCTACATTCCCCCGATCTGACCGTCCTTCGCACCTCGCTCAGCGTGGGCGGGGCACGGAATCCGGCGGTAGGGAAACTCGATCCGTTGGCGTTTGCCTTCCTGTCTCCCATCGATCCAGGCTATGACGGAATCCGGCCCCGACCGGCGGTAGCCTACGATTTGAGGGTAGTCGTGCCCCGGGGCTTCGAAGACGACGCTGTCTGCATTGCCGCTCCTGGCGGCAAAGACCGCGGGCGGCTGGCCGCTGGGGTGGGCCTCAAAGACAATTCTGCCCGCCTTCTCCTGAATCAGCGTAAGCTCGTACTCCATCAGGCCCCCCGAGGTGGTAGTCCGCGCCATGCCCAACATCGAGCCCGCGCGGGGGTCCATCCGGTGTTCCTCGACGATGCGATCGCCCGAGCGCATTTCCATGCAGCCGGCGAGCCAGCGGAGGTTTTCCACTGAGAGAGTGGGTGGCATCTGGACCGCCCCACCCGGAAGGGCGGTTCCCCAGAGCCCCATCAGGGCCACAATGGGCCCAACGCTACGCAGCCGCTGCATATTGGCTCCACGGGTCGGGTGATGGTCGAATCGCCAAGCCTGTTTAATCAATCGTGCCCCTTGGGTTGCGGCAATCCGGCACCCGGGATGCGCGGGCCCGGGCGCAGTGTTAATTTCCGCGCTCGTCGATGGTCCTGGAGTGGTGGCCGAGTGGCTGAAGGCACCGGTTTGCTAAACCGGCATAGGGGGTCAACCCCTATCGAGGGTTCGAATCCCTCCCGCTCCGTTCTTGAAGTGAGAGGTGAGAGGTGAGAGGTAAGAAGGCCCCACCCTTCCCCACCTCCTACTTCTCACTTCTCACTTCTCACTTCTCACCATGACAGCTCCCCGCGTCCGTTTCGCCCCTTCCCCGACCGGGTACCTCCACGTGGGGGGTGCCCGCACCGCCCTGTTCAACTGGCTCTTTGCCCGCCACACCGGCGGTACTCACATCCTACGCATCGAGGACACCGACCGCGAGCGCAGCACGCCGGAGCACACCAAGGTCATCCTCGATGGGCTCACCTGGCTGGGTATCTCCTGGGACGAAGGTCCGTACTTCCAGGGTGAGTACGCGCCTCGCCATCAGGCCGATGCGGAGCGGCTGCTCGCCGCGGGGACAGGGTATCGTTGCTTCTGCACCCGGGAGGAGCTCGACACTCAACGAGGCAGGGCCGAAGCGTCAGGGGTCGGCTTTCGGTACGACCGGCGCTGCCACCGGCTCAGCCCGGCCGAGGTCGAGGCGCGCATCCGCGGAGGTACCCCGTCGACGATCCGGTTCCTGCTGCAGGACGAGGAGATCGCCTGGGAGGACGCGGTTCACGCCCGGATCAGCTTCCAGGGTCGAGACCTCGACGATTTCGTCATTCTGCGGAGCGATAACAGCGCCATCTACAACCTGGCAGTCGTCTCCGATGACATCGCCATGGGCATCACCCATGTCATCCGGGGCGACGACCACATCTCCAATACTCCGAAGCAGATCGCACTCTACCGGGCGCTGGGCCACGAGCCACCGGTCTTCGCTCACGTGCCCATGATCCTGGGAGCGGACGGGAAGAAGCTCTCGAAGCGGCACGGCGCCACCGCTGTCGGCGACTACCAGGATCAAGGGATCTTCCCCGCGGCGATGCGCAACTTTCTCGCCCTGCTCGGCTGGTCTCCGGGCGGCGACCGCGAGATCATGCCGGAGGACGAGATGATCCGGCTGTTCACCCTCGACGGCATTCAGAAGAAGGCGGCGGTTTTCGACACCACCAAGCTCGAGTGGATGAACGGCCAGTATCTGACCGCCCTTCCTGCCGAGGCGCTGCTCGAGCCGGTGCGGCTCCAGCTCGCTCGCACGGGGGTAGACCACGCGGGCGACCTGCGGCCCTTGATCGACTCGGTGAAGGCCCGTTCCCGGACCATTCTCCACGTGGCCGAGCAGGTGGCTGTGCGATTGGACCCCTCGCGGTCGAGCCTCGACCCGAAGGGTGAGGCGCTGATCCGGAAGATGGCCGCTGCCTTCGGGAGAAATCTTGGCCTCGGGGCCGCCGCGCTCGAAGGGCTGACGGCGGAGGAGTGGAATGCCGACCGGCTGCTGGAAACCCTCCGATCCCTCGCGGAGTCAGAAAGCCTGAAGCTGGGCGACGTGATGCAACCGATCCGGGTGGCCTTGACGGGGTCGACCGTGTCGGAGCCGGTGAACGAGCTGCTGGCGGTGGTTGGCCGGGAGAGCAGTCTCCGGCGCCTCAAGGAGACCGCCACGCGCGCCGGCGGAGGTGTGAGCGCCGCGTGAGGATCAGCCTGCGTTGGCCGGTCCTTCTCACAACCCTGGCCTGCGCCAAGACTCCGCCGCCGCCCCAGCCGCAGCCGGTCCCGCCGACGGAGCGCGCCGACACGGTCGCGCCACCACCCTCACCGCTGCTCGAGCCTGCTCCGCCTCCCCCGCCCCGCCTGTACGCGCCGGTTCGCCTTGCCTTCGTTGGTGACATCAACCTGGGGACCGTGACCCTGCCCGACGGCGTCCCGCCCGACAGCGGACGCGGCCTGCTCGATCGAGCGCGTCCCAGCCTCCGTGGTGACCTCGTCGTGGGAAACTTCGAGGGGGTCCTGGCAGATACCGGCACGTCGGTGAAGTGCCTGGTGCGGCTCACGCCGAAGGAGCAGCGCAGGAAGCGGATGCAGCCGGACCCGCTGCCTCCTGCGACGCGCCCGAACTGTTACGCCTTTCGCACACCCACCATGTTGGCGCCCCGGCTGGTGGAGGCCGGCTTCACCCACATGAATCTGGCGAATAACCACGCCAACGACCTGGGGCCGGCCGGACGCGTATCGACCGAGCGGGTACTCGAGGGTTTGGGACTTCGGCTCTACGGCCCCCTGGGGCGGATCACCGTAGACACGATCCGGAGGGGCGACAGTCTCACCACGGTCGGGCTGGTGGGCTTCACTACCTATCCCTATGCTTACAATCTCCTGGACATCGAGCGCAGCGCGGCGGTGGTGGACTCGATGCGGCCCCTCGTCGATCTGCTGCTGGTGACATTTCACGGGGGAACCGAGGGAGTACGGGCGCTCCGAACCAGCGAGGTGGCCGAATCGCTCGGCCGCGAGCCCCGGGGCGACCTCCGGCGCTGGGCCCGCGCCGTGATCGACGCCGGCGCCGACGGGGTGATCGGACATGGACCGCACGTGCTCCGAGGAATGGAGTTCTACCGCGGGCGGCTCATCGCCTACTCGCTGGGCAACTTTGCCACCTATCGCGGCTTCAACCTGGCCGGTCCGCTCGGCATCACGGGGGTGCTGCAGCTGGAGTTCTCCGGAGGCCGGACCCTTCGAGCAGCGCGCCTCGCCCCGATGAAGCAGGTCCCCCAGCAAGGCCCGGCACCGGATCCCGACAGCACCGCCATTCACCTTGTACGCCAGCTCTCGGCCGAAGACTTCGGCGGCACCGCTGCGGTGATCACCGAGTCGGGTGAGATTGTTCCTCCGGTGCATCCGCAAGACAGGAAGCCCTAAGGCCATATTCCTCATCCCGAGCGCAGCGAGGGACCTACTCGACTCGTCCGGGAAGCGCGGGTTAGGTCCCTCGCTTCGCTCGGGATGAGGAGGGAGCTCGGGATGAGGAGGCTGCTCTATAACCACCCGCTTGCCGTATTGCTGTGCCCCGCCTACTGATTCCACATGACAGCCAACGCACCCGATCCCGGTGAAGGCAACCCGGTCCCCACACCGGCGGCGATCGCCGCTACCGACGAGCCAGTACAGCTCGAGGTCGGCCTGGTCGAGGACGAACGGGTGCCTTCCGGGATGGTCTGCATGGGCACCTATCGCAATGGCCGCCTGGTTGCACGCGCGGTGCTGTCGCCCGAAGCATGGGAGCAGATCGAGGAGCACGGATTCTTCGACGAGCCGCTGCAGGTTGTGCTGGTGGCGCGGCTCGCGCCGCCGGGCCTTCAATGCCAGCTCTTCGCCATGGTGCCGATTCCGGATGATGAGATGGATGAGCCGGAGGAGCCGTGGGCGGCCAGCGTGCCGAGCTCGTCCTACGAGTCAGCGCTGGAGTCCGAGGGGGATGCGCAGGATGACCCCGAGGTGACTCCCATCCCACTGGGGAACGTCGTGCGGTTCCAGAGTGACCGGGTGCATCCCGAGAGCCTGCCGCTCGAGACTGCCGATGTGCTGAAGAAGATCATCGAGGGAGGAACGTCGGAGGTGGTGGACCGCGCGCTGTCGGACCTTCTGGGATTGTAGGGGTGACCCGTGGGTCGCCCGCCAAGGGCGAGGCACGCCTCGCCCCTACATCACACAAACACGCCGGTTCGGAATCGCCAGATCCGGCTGAGCAAGTTGTCCAGGTAACCTTCGGTCATGAACACGTCGACCGCGGCCGCCGTGCATGACGCATCCACTCCCCACAGGCTCGCCCGCTTCGCCTCGGCCTCGAAATCCGCCTGCAGGAACAGCCGCTCGTCCTGGGAGTACACCGTCGGCAGGGTCTCCGAGAAATCGTGGGAAACGCCGTTGGCCCCGGGGCCACCGATCGCGATGGTGGGGTTGAGCTGAAAGATCCGGTTCTGCTGATACCAGAGATCGGCCACCACCACGGCGCGCCGGTACGCGTGGCCCGAGCCGCGGCGATCGATTTCCGCCTTGAGCCGGTACGCCTGAGGCCGGTCCCGCTCCTCGGCGGTCAACGAGGAGCCGGTAACAAGCACGACGGTTTCGTCGGTGTCGACGAGCTTCAAGGCGTGGCCGGGGTCTCGGGAGGCGGGGCGGTGCGCTGGTTTTTCTCAAATTCGCGCTCGCGCTCCTTTCGGAGCCGGATTTCGCGGATGACCTGTTTGAACTCCTCCAGGGTCTGGGCTCGCTGCGCCGCGTACAGCAGATCGGCGCGAAGGTCCATCAGGCGATTATACGCCCGGTTCTGATCGATGTTGCCTCCTGATATCGGAAGCAACGCCAGCACCGCGGCGGGGATCTTCAGTCCCGCGATATAGATGTTCTTCGAGTCAATCCCGAATTTCTTGCCGGCCACTTCGGTGGTCCAGCTTGGCAGACCCACGTTGTTGCTGGCCGGATCACTGGCGATCGAATCCAGGTAGGCCTGCACGATGGCCGAGACGGCGCTATCCAGCAGCTCAGCCCGGCTCTGGGAGAGCCGCTGCGCCAGCTCTCGAGGCGGCAGCGGCAGCGGACGGACCCAGAGCCTGCCCTCCGCCAGACCAGGACCGATTCGCGACGCCCGAGTCACTGCGGTGGAGAGGCTGCTGCTGTCAGCCTGTGGCTCGTCGCGTGTCTCCGGTTTCGGCAGTACGGTGACGGCCTCCGGCACGGTCGGCAGCTCGGGACGGGTGGTCCGCGCGCGGGCGGTCCCCCGGCGAGGGGACGGTACCGCACTGGTCCCCCGCTCTCCCACCGGTTCCGGCAGCTGATAACGCATGGTGATCTGGTCGGGTCCGTCGGCCGGCTGGGAGAGCACGATCAGCTGGCGGGGTAGCCGGGGGATATCCGGCAACCGTCCGGTGACCCACCCGAAGAGCAGCAGGCTGTGCACCAGGATGCTGGCCGCGAAGGCGATCCAGGGCCAGGGCGGGCGTTTCCGAAGGTGGAACTCAAACTGTTGCGGCAAGCGCGCCTCTACGCGCGCCTTCGAGCGCGCGACCCAGCCGTTCGGCGGCCAGGCGCAGCCGGTCGGCATCGACAGTCAGTGCAATGCGGAAGAAGCCCTCCCCAGCCGGCCCGAATCCGCTTCCAGGCAATACTACCACACCCATCTCCTCCAGAGCCTTCTGGGCGAACACCGCCGAAGGCATACCGGCGGGCAACGGTACCCAGAGATACATGGCCGCTCTGGGTGACTCGACCGTGAACCCGGCCTGCCGGAGCGCGATGACCGCGGCGTCCCTCCGCCGCTGAAGCTCGGCCCGGATCGGCTCGACCAGGCTCTCGCCCTGATCGAGGGCCGCGGCCCCGGCCTTCTGCACCGCCAGGAACGGTCCGGTATCGACGTAGGACTTCACCCGGGTGAGGGCCCCGATCAGCTCCGCGCGGCCGGCCGCGAATCCCAATCGCCAACCGGTCATGGAATAGCTCTTCGACAAGGAGAAGAACTCGACCGCGACGTCGCGAGCTCCCGCAAACTCGAAAATGCTCGGCGCACGGTAGCCGTCGAACGTCAAATCGCAGTAGGCGTTGTCGTAGGCCAGCAGGATCCCGTGCGCCCGGCAGATGGCCACCGTGCGCTCAAGGTAGGCCGGGGTTGCCACGGCCGCTGTCGGGTTATTGGGATAGTTCACGAAGACGATCCTGGCACGGCGCAGGACCTCCTCCGGAATCTGGTCCAGCTGGAGCAGGAATCCGTTCTCCGGCCGCAGCGGGGCGACATATGGCTCTGCACCGGCCAGGAGTGCTCCGCCGATGTACGCCTGATACCCCGGCTCCGGCACGATCGCCACGTCGCCCGGATTGATCACCGTCAGGGGCAGGTGTGACAGCCCTTCTTTCGAGCCGATCAAGGGGAGCGTCTCGGTGGCCGGATCGAAGGCAACACCAAAGCGCCGCTCCATCCAGCGGGACGCCGCCTGCCTGAATTCGGGCAGGCCCTGTTGGAAGCCATACTTGCTGAGCGCGGGGTTACGGACGGCGGCTCTCAACGCTTCGACCGCAACCTCGGGCGGGGGCGTGTCGTTGTCGCCCGCGCCCAGGTCGATGACGTCCACGCCGGCTTCGAGGAGCCGCCGTTTGATGGCGGGAATCTCGGCTAGTGGGTACCCGGGCAGACTCTGCAGCCGCTTGCTGAAGCTGATCATTGGTTATCGGCACCGCGAACCGGGTTGGAAAGAATGCCCACGCCGGGGATCTCCACCTCGACCACGTCCCCGTGCTGCAACGGCGCGGTTCCAGAGGGAGTGCCGGTGGCGATGAGATCTCCGGGCTCCAGGGTCATGATGCCGCTCAGAAACGAGATCAGCTCGGGAATCGAGAAGGCCATGTCGGTCGACCGGGCTCGCTGACGTTGGACGCCGTTCACCCGGCAGATCAACTCGAGTGCGCGCCAGTCGAGTCCCGCAACCACTTTGGGCCCGACCGGACAGAAGGTGTCGAACCCTTTCGCCCGTCCCCACTGCCCATCGGTCTTCTGCAGATCGCGGCAGGTGACGTCGTTTACGCACACGAATCCGCCGATAGCCTTCTCCGCCGCGGCCTGATCCACGTTCCGAACCCGCTTCCCCATCACTACACCGATCTCGGCCTCGAACTCCACCCGAGTGGAGACGCTCGGAAGCAGGATGGTGTCACCGTTGCCGATGAGCGCGGTGGGCGGCTTGAAAAAGAGGATCGGGACCACGGGCACCTCGTTACCCAGCTCCCGGGCGTGCTCCAGGTAGTTCCGCCCAATGCCTATGATCTTCGACGGACGCACTGACATCATACTGCCGCTCCGATGCCCTGGCGGGCGAAGAAGTCCTCGCACTTGGTGCGGACCTGGGCCCAGCTCCCCACGACCCGCTCCGCCCGCGGAAGACCGCTCAGCAGCAACGGACCATAGCGCTTGGTGACGACCCGGCTATCGAGCAGGATCACCACTCCGGTGTCCTGCCGGCTCCGGATCAAGCGGCCGAACCCCTGCTTCAACTTGAGCGCGGCGTGGGGAAGCAGGTAGCTCATGAACCCGTCGAGGCCCTCCTCAGCCAGGCGCTCCAGACGCGCCGCTGTGATCGGTTCGGAGGGTACCTTAAAAGGTAATTTATTCAAAATCAGAGTGCGGAGCGCGCGGCCCGGCACGTCGACACCCTCCCAGAACGAGTCGGTGCCGAGGAGGATCGCGTTCTCCAGCTGGCGGAAGCGGCGAAGCAGAACGTCCCGGGGCGCCTCGCCCTGCACCAGGATCGGCCAGCGGTCTCCGAGCCCGATCCGGAGCTCCTGCGCGGCCCGTCGCAGGGCGACATGACTGGTGAACAGCACGAACATGCCGCCGTCCGACGCGTAGGCCAGGTCAGTGACCACCTGTACCACCGCCGCGCCATGGGCCGGCTCGTCTTCCCGAGGTTCGGGGAGATCGTTCGGCACACCGAACAGGCACTGGGAGGGATAGTCGAACGGCGATGCGAAGATCTCCCGCACCGTTACCGGTGACGACTCTCCGCTCAGGCCGAGCCGGGACTCCAGAAAAGTGAACTCGCCCGCCGCGGCCAGCGTGGCGCTGGTGAGCACCACGGTCCGCAGGCGATCGAACAGCAGCTCACGCAGCAGGGGAGCCAGATCGAGAGGCACCGCCGACAGGCTGACGTGCTGGCCGCGGGAAGTGCGTTCCATCCATCGCACGGTCGGGGAGCCGCCGGAGGCGGGCCGGAGCGTCCGATTGAGCCCGTCGGACACCGACTCAAGCCGCCGCATCACTCCGCGCAGCTCCTGGAGGAGCCGGCCCCGGCGCTCGGTCTCCTCTGCCTGTGACAGGCGATCCGCGATGGTCTCGACCGTGTCCCGCAGCGAGCGGAACGCGCCCAGCGCGGAATCGAGATCGAAGCCCAGCCCCTCACCCCAAATGGGGTCGCCGGCGAAGCGGTCGTCGAGACGCTGCTGGCCTCCGGGAAGATCCTCCAACCGCTGATGAAGACGAAGGAAGAGCGCCTCACTGGCCCGGCGCGCATCGCCGATGGCCGGAAGCAGTCGCTGGTGCAGCAGATCCAAGCTGGCTCGACTCAGCAGATCGCTCCGGCTCTGGAGCTCATAGGAGAGGGTTGGAGCCAGTCCCCTGCCGTTGCGCTCGAACCGGGCCAGCAGACGCCGCACCGCGCGGCTGGTGACCTGAATGCCGAGGTGATTGGCCGCCACGTCCTCGAGGTGGTGCGCCTCGTCCAGAATCAATCGCTGATACGGCGGCAGCACGGCCGCGTCCTGCCAGTTGTCCTGCGCCTGCCGGACGGACAGATCGGCCGCGAGCAAATGATGGTTTACCACCACGACATCGGCCTCGGCCGCTCGCCGGCGGGCCCGAAACAGAAAGCAGCGATCGAATTCGGGGCACTTAAGCCGGGTACAGAGATCGGGCTCGGCGCTCACCTCGTCCCACACCTCTGCGCTCGGGCTGACCGGCAAATCGCTCAGGGTGCCGTCAGCGGTGTGACCGGCCCATTCAGCAATGGAGATCAGCTCGTCCAGCTTGTCCTGCTCCAGCAGGGTTCGCTGCGCCGTCACCGCCTGGTGCATGCGCGCCAGGCAGAGATAGTTCCGCCAGCCCTTGAGGAGGGCAAAGGTGGGAGTGTAGTCGTCGGTGGTCAGCGCCTGCCGCAGCAGCGGCAGGTCCTTGCCGACCAGCTGTTCCTGCAGGTTGATGGTGTTGGTGCTCACGACGGTACGCTCACCGTTGGCCCGCGCCCAGGCCAGAGCCGGGACCAGATAGGCGAACGACTTCCCTACCCCGGTGCCCGCCTCCAGCATCTGCACGCCGCCGTCGTTGTAGCCATCGGCGATGTGCGCGGCCATGTCGCGCTGGCTGCGGCGGTCCTCGTACCGGCTGAGCTGCTGCGCCACCGCACCCTTCTCCCCCAGCGTGTCGATGACATCGAACGGGTCGATGGGCACGACCGGCCGGTCGCGGGGGACCTCGACCACCATGTAGAGGTCGGTCGCGCTGTTGTTCAGAATGCCGAATCCCACGCCGGCATCGTGCAACCGGGCGGCAATGTTGAGATCGGCCGCGGAGGGCTCGAGCAGTCCGCTGGGGTGGTTGTGGAGCAGGACTTCGCCCCGGCAGGCCCCGCCGGGAAGAGCGAGCACCATCTCGGCCGTGCCCCGGGCCAGGGCTCTGGCGCCGCTGATCACGCCGTCACGGTCCATCTGAGCTACGAAGCACACCTCGCGGCCGCCCGCCAGTGAGATCTCGTTCGCGAGGTAGGCCCGGATGCCAGGGGCAATTCGCTCGCTCAAGTCTTCAGCTCTCTCTTCTTCGCCGCCGGAAAGAGGACGTTGTTCAGAATCAGCCGGTATCCCGGTGAGTGCGGATGCAGGGAGAGATCGGTAGGCACGTCGCCGATCTGGTGCTGCGGGTCTTCCGGATCGTGCCCGCCAAAGAAGGTCCAGGTGCCCTGTCCGTGCTCGCCATGGATGTACTTGACCCAGGGTGCGCCGGGCTCTTCGGCCAGGACGGTGACGCCGGGTTTCAACGTCTTGCGGGCAAACGAGGTGGTGAGACCGTAGAAGTCGGGGATCACCTGCCGGTGGTTCTGTACCAGCATCGTGGCGACGGGATCGATCTTGGCGCTGAAATTGAACAGGGTGTAGGAGCCCAGTGGCTGGCGCCGGTCGAAGGAGTTGACCTGGTGCCCGTCGATATCGGAATAGACCGGCGTAGTGGGGCTGAGCTCCAGCTGCGCGTTGTGAAAAGCAAACGCCCGGTCCCACTTCATTCTGGCAGTCGCATTGGGGTCCATTGGATCGCCATCGGCATACGAGGCCGAGATGTCGACTCCGTCGGCTGCCAGGGCCAGATCGAGAGTCTCGGTGGCGGTGCACATGGCGAACAGAAAGCCGCCTTTCTCGACGAAATCGGCGATCGCCACCGCAACGGCGCGCTTCTCCGCCGGGACCGAGGGGAAACCCAGCGACCGGGCCATCGCCCGGTTGCGCTCGACCATGTCCACCAACCAGGCCGATCCCGCGTAGTTGAGAAAGAACTTGGAGTACTGGCCGGTGAAGTCCTCATGGTGCAGGTGCAGCCAGTCGTAGGTCTTCAGCTTCTGGCCCAGCACTTCGGCGTCCCAGACCTTCTCGAACTCGATGCCGGCGTAGTTCAACGCCATAGTGACGGCGTCGTCCCACGGCGGGGCATTCGGAGGCGCGTAGACCGCTACCTTCGGCGGCTTCTCCAGCGGCACCGCGTCCATGTTTCCCCCCTGCAGCCCGCCCCGGATCTGCACCAGCTGACCATCGTCCAGCGGCTCGACCATCACCCCGGCCAGCGCCGCGTCACGCGCGGTGCCGGCATCGCTGGGGAGGAGGAACGCACCGCTGCGGTAGTTGAGGAACCACTCCGCCTTCACACCTCGCTTGAGGGCGCGATAGGTAAGTCCATATGCCTTAAGGTGATCCGTCTGGGCATCATCCATCGGCACCAGGAGCCATGGCGCACTGGAACCGAAGCGCCAGGAGGCTGCGGGAGAGAGGGCCGCCAAGCCGGCGCAGGTACGGGAGACGAACTCGCGCCGCCTCATGTCTTGGGCACCGCTCCACGGGCTTCATCGAGCTTTCGCCGGGCCTGAGGCACCAGCGCGCTACGCGGATAGGTCAGAATGAGATGCTCCAGAATCTCCACCGCCTCTGCCCCCCGCTGCCCCGAGATCAGCAGTTCGGCCAGGGCCAGCTCGGCCGCCGGAGCGGTGGACGGCGCCTCCTTCACGGCTGCCGCGCGTATCAGGCGCTCGGCCTCCACCGCCTTTCCCGAGGCGGCAGAAAGTCGGCCGGCCAGGAGATACAGCTCGGCCCCGCCCTGCGAGGCCGGCAGCTCGGCTGCCACGCGCTCGAGCCCGGTGGTGGCCTGGGCGGTATCGCCCTGGTCGAGCTGCAGCAGGGCCCGGCCCAGATCCGGCATGCTGTCTCGCTCCAGCGGCTGCAGGAGAGCCAAGAGGGTGGTGCGGTGGGTGGCTTCGGCGCGGTCTCCGGCGTAGGGGCCTGCCGCCTTGAACAGCTCGACTGCGCCGCTGATGTCGCCCCGATACAGCCGGATCCGTCCGCTCAGCGCGAGCCCTTCGACACTGCTGTCCGCCGCGATGGCTGAGTCAGCGCGCTCGAGGTTTCCCTGCCGAATCCACCCCAACGCGATCCGCCGGCGAATGGCATCGTAGCCATCGGCCGACAGGGTGGGACGGAGCTCGGCCAGCCGCCTGGTTGCATCGTCCAGTTTGCCCTCAGCGATAAGCACTCCAACCAGCGTCGCCGCCGCGTCGGAGGCGACCGACCGGGGGGTCGCGCGGTCATCGGCCAGGCCGCCCAGCATCCGGCGCGCGGCAGCCCGATCACCGCCCGCGGTATACGCCTGAGCCGCCTCCAGCCGTACCCGCGATGCCTGGACCTCGGGCGATCGGGCGGCAATTGCCTCCAGCACCATGCCCTCGGTGCGTCGGGCTCCCTGACTCCGCATGGTCCGGAGCTGATCCAGAAACCCGCGAAGCACCGCTATCGCCTGGATCCGATCCGTCGGCATGACGGCCGTCAGAACACGAAAGCCGCCCAGGGGATCTCCCCAGCGCGCCCGCAGCTCGGCTTCAACCCGACGTGAGACGAGGTCGGGCTCCCGGGCGAGGAGTCGCAGGAGATCGGGGCGCGTCGCCACGGGAGCCTGGGCGAGAGTCGAGACCGCGGTGGCGCGGTAACCGGGAAGCCGCCGCACCGCGAGAAGCCACTCTCGCAGCGCGGTGGGGTAGTCTGCTTCGGCGAGAGACAGCTGAGCCATCTCGGCCGCCATGGCATCGGGCCGGCCCAGGCGCTCGCGACCGCGGAGGTACGCCGCGCGCGCGGCGGAACGATTCTGCCGCCCAAGCTCCGCGGCACCCCATTCGCGGTAAGGCGCTTCTTCGGTCGGTGCGATCCGAGACCACCGCTCTGCCACGCTGCGCACGCTGTCCAGCTGATCGGCGGCGGCCCACGCTCTGAGCGCAATGCCATAGACCGCCGAGCTCGACGGGGCCGCCCCCAGCGCGGCGCGCACTACCGGCAGAATATCAGAGCTCCGATTGAGCGGCAGCAGCGATCGCTCCAGACCGAGCAGGGCCGGTACATCCGCTGGCTTGCCGGCGAGCACGGCTCGATACGCTTCTGCGGCGCCGGCATAGTCGCCCTGCCGCTCGAGGTCGAAGGCCCGGGTCATGCCCCTCTGCTGCGACCACCCACGCGTGGGGATCAGAAGCAGGACGATCCACAGGGTGGAGCGAGCCAGGAGGGCCATCGGATTACCTCACGGAGGGCTGTGACAAGCGGCGAAAGTAATCTACCACCAGCCGCCGTTCCTCCGGAGAGAGCTGCTGCAGCTCCTCCCATGTCGGCACCCTCAGCCTCCGGTTCTCATCCTCCAATCGTGCCCGGAGCGCCGGCGGAAGATGGATGCTGTCGCCGGTGGCTGTGGTGCTCTGCCGCTCCTTTTTCTCGTCCTCTTCCCGGCCCTGGAGCGTTCTTCCCGCATCGAGCATCCGGCGGAACAGCCGCTGCTGCCTCTCCACCGTCTGGCGCTCCAGCCGACCGCCTTCCAGCCTGCGGGAAAGCTGGGCAGCCTCATTGGCCATGTCGCCCGCTCCGGGCAGGCTTCCCTCTCCCCGCAGTTTCTCCAGCTCCTGAGCCAGGGCTCGCTGCTTGGCCGCCAGCCGTTGGAGCTGTTCCCGGATCGCGCCGCTGCCGGCCATCGGCAGCATGCCGGCGCCCTGCTGCCCCAGGCCTCCCTGCTGTTGGGCGAGTTGCGCCAGCCGCTCCAGCGCCTCCGCCAGTCCGGACCCGGACTGCGAGCCGGACACGTCTCCCCTGGCGCGGAGCAGCTGATGTGCGGCGGCGTTGAGCCCGTCCACCGCCCCTCCGGCCTGGTCTGCCGCTTCCCGGGTGTTTGGAGCGGCCGAAGAAATCGCCTCGCGAGCCTGTTGCATCCGCATCTGGGCCGCACCGAGTGCGGCACCGATCTGAGGTGGAACCAGGGCGTTCTTGCCGGCTGCCTGCCTGACCTGGTCCAGCACCTTCTGCACACCCTCTTCTATCGCCGCCTGTTCGGCCCGAGTCGATGCGTTCGGCTCGCCCCGCCCACTCAGCTGTTCCTGCACCCTGAGCTGGCGTTCGGCCAACCGGCTGGTCTCACTCAACGCCTGATCCATGGCCTCGACGACCTGTTTGCGCCACTCCCGCTGCATCTCCTGCCGCCGCTGCTGCAGCTGGTCACTCAGGGGGGCCAGCGAGCGCGACGCCTCTTCGCCCTGCTGTCTGGCCTCTGGGCGCTGGCCTCGCTGGGCTGACGTTGCCGCCTGCTGCATCTGTTCGGAGGCTTTTCCCGCGTGCTGGGCCAGGTCCTGTATGGCGGCCGGCTTCCCCTCGGCGGAAGCATCCTTGGCGATCTGCTCCAGCGCGGCTGCGAGGGAGTCGGTTCTCGCGGCGAGCTGCCGCTCGGCCAGGGCGGAGCGCGCGCTGTCCCCCGAGCGAACTTGCTCGTTCCATTCCCGTTGTTCTCGCGCCAGCTCCTTCGAATCCTGACTCAGATTTGCCAGGTCGCCTTCGAGAGCAGCACGCCGGAAGAGCTCACGGCTCCGCTCCAACGCTTCGCGAAGCTGCTTCTGCGCGTCCGCCAGTTGCTCCAGCGCATCCTTGGCGCGCTCCGCGTCGAGATCCTTGAGGGCCTGCTGCAGGCCGGCGAGCTTTTCGCGGAGCTCGGGCGAGAGCGCGCGCTCCAACTGGTTCCGGATCTCGGAGAGCTGCCGCTGCCACGCCGTGTCGTGCACTCCCGCGGCCTCGGCGCTTCGTCGCAGTGCCTCCACCGATTTTTCGAGCGACTCCGCCTGCCGGATGATCTCTTCCTGAGACTTGGCGACAGCCTCGGCCCGCTGCGCCTCTTCGTATGAGAGCGACTCGCTATCCTTGGCCCCCAACCCTCCGGCCTGCCGGGCCCGCTCTCGCGCCAGATCATCGGTCTGCCGTTCCACCCGCCGGCTCGCGTTGGTGATCGAATCGAGCTGGCTGGCCACGCTCTCAGTGGCCTGGCGTTGCGCTGCCCTGACCTCGCTCATCGTCGGCAGGCGAAGGACGAACTCGCGCGAGCGTCCAGTCTGTCTTCGTGGCGTGTTGTCCCTGGCGGTCGCGAAGTAGCGCACGGTGTCTCCCGGAAGGAGGCCGCGGCGGTTCAGGTCGAGAGTGAATGTGAGAATGGCACGATCGGGCCGTTCGGCGGGAACCGGCACGCTCTCCCTGCGCGCCGAGTCGATCAGGCCCAGGCGGCTGATCCGGCGGCTCTCCAGGGTAACAGCCGTGATGCTGTGGTCGTCCCTCGCGTCGATGATCAGTGGCACCTGAAGGCTGAGCGGAGCCAGGGTATCAGCGCCGGGCACCGGGATCTCGACCGCCGGCGCGCTATCCGGCACCAGCCGGATGGGCAGCCGCACCGAATCCCCCGCGAGCGGCGCTCCCGTGGCGGTCACAAGGGCCAGGCGGTACTCGCCCGAGCGGAAAGGAACGAACGTCCCGGCAAAGCGGGTCCCTGTCACCGCCAGCGATTCGCGCTTTTCGCCGGACAGCCAGGCAGCACTCGCGAGACGCGCCGTCGCCTCCCCCCGGGTCTCAAGCCGGGTCCCCGCGGGAAGGATGAGTGTGTCTCCCCCGATCGGAACCGGCTCGTTCTCCAGCCCCAGGTAGGACGGATACCGCGCGATCACGACGAGCGTGCCCAGAAACACCGGCAGGCGGACGCGTACGATCACCGTATCGGAGGAGCGCCCCCCGCTGGTCAGACGGGCGAACAAGTCGCTCTGCAGCGGCGGAGTCGAGATCGTGGCCCGTCCGAGGGAATCGAGGCGCACACCCCGGGCCTTCCAGGCTTCGCCCGGTGCCCGAAACCAGAGGGTGGCCGCTTTACGGCCCATCGCCTCGAGGTGCAGGGCCACCGGCTGCCCCCGGTCCACGAGGTCCTCGGCCGCGCGCAAACGGACCGGAGCGACCGTGGCTTCCCAGGCACGGTGCGGATGCCACAGCGCGGCCGCAGCGCCGCTTACCGGGCCGGCGGAGGTAAACGCGGCGGCCCCGATGACGAGACACACAAGGCCAGCCACCGAGACCATTCGTACTGGCCGGGCGATGGGCTCGACCGCCGCCGCACCCCGCCGGGCCACCTCTTCGGCCTGAGCGCGGTCAGCCAGATCGAGCAGGGCGCCGCTGGTGCCGGCCGCCGCGGTATCAAGCAGCGCCGTCAGGGTACCGTGCCGCCAGGCCCCGAGCTCCTCCAGCCTTCCCGCCAGCCGGGCAGTCGAAAGCCGGGTCTGGGTTCCCCACGCCAGATGGGTAATGGCCACGAGTCCCAGCAGCGCCATGCTCCAGGCGAGCAGCACCCAATACGGGGCGCTGAACCAGCCGAGCCGCACGCTCCAGGCCCATGCTCCGAGCAGGGCGGCCACCGCGCCGAGCCCCAGCGCGGCCCATCCCGCACCGTTGCGGTTTCTGAGCGGCCGCCCCAGCCGGTGGAGCGCGCCCTGAGTGGCTGGTGCGGTCACCCGCCGTATCCTACCGCGTAGGCAAAGAGGTTCACCCCCATCTTGAGCGCCGCCTCACGTTTGTCCGGGGTGTCATGATGTACTTGGGGATCCTCCCATCCATCGCCCAGGTCGGACTGATACGAGTAGTAGACTACGAGGCGACCGTCGAGGAAGATACCGAATCCCTGCGCGGGTTTCCCGTCGTGCGCGTGAATCTTGGGCATCCCCTTGGGAAAATCGTAGACAAGGTGATAAACCGGATGGTCGAGCGGAACCTCCACCAGCGGGTGATCGGGAAAGAGTCGCGCCAGCTCCCGCCGGATCGATGCGTCCATCCCGTAGTTATCGTCCGCATGGAGAAACCCTCCCTGCTGGAGATACCGGCGCAAGGTGGCGAGATCCCGGTCGCTCCAGTGGACGTTGCCGTGGCCCGTCATGTAGAGGTATGGGACGTTCCAGAGATCGTCGTCGCTCAGGGTGACGACTTTCTCTTCCGTGGCCACCCGAAGCTTGGTGCGGGTCCTGATTGCGGAGAGCAGGTTTGGAAGGCTCGATGGATTGGCGTACCAGTCCCCGCCCCCATCGTAGTGCAAGCGTCCGATCGTCATGACCGGGCCGGGATCGATCGGTGCGGCCGGCGCGCCCAGGGCCACGCCGAGGGCAAAGAGCATCCGTGGAATCACGGTAACCCCATGACGAGCTTGTAGGCTTCGTTTCTCGGAAGGCCGAGAGACTGGGTGAGCTTTTGCACCACCTGGCGCCGGCTCATGCCCTCGGCCAGGAGCGAGGTAGCCTGTTCGATGGCATCCTCGGTTCGGTCCGGCTCAGTGGCCGGCTCACCCGTTCCTTGAAGCACGATCGTCAGCTCTCCCCGCGGGGGCACTGCCGAATAATAGTCGACGAGCTCGCCCAACGTCCCGGTGCGGATCTCCTCGTGCATCTTGGTCAGCTCGCGACAGACCACCCCGATCCGGCCGGCGCCCGCCAGCGGAATGAGGTCCTTCAGCAACGAGAGCAATCTCGGCGGCGCCTCGAACAGCACGACGCTCCACTCCTCGGCGGCGGCGCGGCTCAGCAGCCGGGAGCGCTCCCTGCCTTTGCGGGGGATGAAGCCAAGGAAGAGGTAACGGTCGCCGGGAAGCCCAGCAGCCGAAAGTGCGGTGGCCACAGCGGAGGGACCAGGGACCGGAACGACCGGAATTCCGGCGTCGCGGGCGTGGGCAACCAGATCCGTCCCGGGATCGCTCACCGTTGGGGTGCCCGCGTCGGAGACCAATGCGATGTCCCGGCCCGAGCGCAGGATGTCGAGCAGTCCGTCGAGCCGATGCTCTCCCGAATGGGCGTGATAGCTGAGGAGACTGGGCCGGGCCCCCAGGTGGCTCAGCAGTCCCCGGGTACGGCGGGTATCCTCGGCGGCAACCACCGACACTTTGGCCAGCACCTCCGCGGCGCGGATCGACAGGTCGCCAAGGTTACCGAGCGGGGTTGCGACGACGTACAGGGTACCGGGGGGCATGATGGAATATTAGCGGGAAAGAGGCGGAAGGCGTGCGCCTCTCTCTACCGCCTCCTCATCGACCGCCTCTGCACCTACCGCCCTTTCCGTCTAACTGAGATGTTGCTTGATCTTCCCCTCCAGCGTGGCCTTCGGCACCGCCCCAATGACGGTGTCCACGTGCTGGCCGTTCTTGAAGAAGAGGATGCTGGGTATCGAGCGGACGTTGAACCGCATGGCGGTCCGCTGGTTCGCGTCCACATCGACCTTGGTCACCTTGGCCTTGCCGACGTATTCGCCGGCCAGCTGGTCGAGGATTGGCGCCACGATCTGGCATGGCCCGCACCACGAAGCCCAGAAATCCACAAGTACAAGTCCGTTCGCTTGCTCGATCTCAACTGCGAACGAGGCGTCGCTCACGTGCACAGTCAAGGTATTCGTCGCGCTCATGTTGGTTATTCTCCTGTTGTGTTATGTCGGACGGTCGCCTCGACTCGCGGGCACCGCCCTAACCTATTGGGAGGGACCAGTGGCCGATCTCCCCCGCATTGCGCATGTCGGAATTGCCGTCGCCGACCTGGAAACGGCACTTACCTTCTACAAAGACGTCCTTGGCATCGTGCCGCATCCGCCTGAAACAGTCGATGGCGCTACCATCCTGGTACTCCCGATGGGAGACTCGGAAGTGGAGCTGCTTGCACCGCTCCACGCCGACAGCCCCATTGGAAAGTTCCTGGCGAAGAGAGGCCCTGGTATTCACCACATCTGCTACCGGGTTGCCGATCTCGACGCGGCACTCGAGGCCTGCCGGGCAGCGGGATACCGTCTGCTAGACGAGGTCCCACGTACCGGGGCGACCGGCCGCCGGATCGCCTTCGTGCATCCGAAGGCGACCGCTGGGATCCTGCTCGAATTGACCGACTAGCGACAGAAAGATAACAGCGGCAGGCGGAGAAGGTTCCCCGGGCTAACCCTGGGGAGCGCTGTCTCTCGGCGCACCATCCTGACAGGGGCGCGCCGGGTTTCCTGCCGCCGCCAAATCGAGCTGGGTGACGATCCAGGAGCCGTCGCGGATCTTGACTGTAGTGAAGGGGACCGTCCAGGTGCAGGTACGGCGTTTGATCTCGACCAGGAGCCCCCGGCGATTCTCGTCGGTTTCCGTTACGTCCGACGTGATCCGAAACGAGTCATTGCGGAGATAGGCCTGCATGATCGCGACCCGGCGCTGCCAATCGGGAGGCTGATTGGTTTTGGCCGCAGGTCCGCTGGCGGTGCCCCAAAGGCTCGCCATCTTACCGAGGTTGCTATCGGCGACCGCTTGCATGAAACTCCGCACGGCATCGCTGGCGGAATTGGCGGGTTGTGCCTGGGGCGCGCTGCCGCCGCCGCATGCAGCGACGAGAAGGACCGATCCTAGCCACCGTTGCTTAGTCACAAGTCTCTCGCTGAGATAATGTTAGCTTGCGAAGTTAACCGGCTCCGGAGCGGCGAGCAATGACTCCGACGCGGCTGTACATCAACGTCGACCACGTCGCCACGGTGCGCCAGGCGCGCCGCACCGATGAGCCCGACCCGGTCGAGGCCGCGCTGCTGTGCGAGCAGGGTGGCGCTGATGGCATCACCGCCCACCTGCGCGAGGACCGGCGGCACATCCAGGACCATGACGTGGAGCGGCTCATGACCGCCGTCCAGGTGCTCAACCTCGAGCTGGCCACCAGCCCCGAT
The DNA here is from genome assembly GCA_964487785.1 of uncultured Gemmatimonadaceae bacterium. Taxonomy (GTDB): domain Bacteria; phylum Gemmatimonadota; class Gemmatimonadetes; order Gemmatimonadales; family GWC2-71-9; genus CAVVWJ01. The sequence continues at coordinate 29,104 of CAZASU010000001.1, forward strand.
GTCGTGGCCCTTGCCTGCCGGCTCCGGCCTTATCAGGCCACGCTGGTCCCAGAGCGCCGTGAGGAGATTACCACGGAGGGAGGGTTGGACCTCAGCCGTCCCCACCCTCGAATGCGAGAGACGATCCGCCGGCTGGAGCAGGCAGGGGCCCGGATCAGCCTATTCATTGATCCCGACCTCCAGACAGTGGACGCGGCCAAGGACCTCGGCGTGCCCGCCATCGAGCTGCACACTGGGCGCTACGCCAACGGATGGCGACAGAGCAACACCGCACTGGAAGAGCTGCAGCGCGCCGCGCGGCACGCCGCTGACATGGGTCTCTTCGTGCATGCCGGCCATGGGCTCACCTATGCCAATGTGGCGCCGATTGGGGCAATTCCGGAGATCGAGGAGCTCAACATCGGCCACAGCGTAGTGAGCCGCTCCGTCATGGTTGGGATGCGGCAGGCGGTCGAAGAGATGCGGAGAGCCATGGAGGGGTACTAAATTGATGCAGCCCCCACTGGCCACACTTGGCCCAAAGCCCATAGCCCAAAGCCCATAGCCCTCTAATGACCAATCCCCTCGGGGCCGCCGACTTCTTCGCGTTGGAGGCAGGTGAGTGTCTGGACCGGCTGGAGACGCTCGTCTCGCAGCCGGAGCCGCCATCGGCCGACGAGTTCCTTCGAAACGCTCGCGTGCTTCGCGGCTCGGCACTCATGGCCGCCCAGGCTCACATTGCCCGGGCGGCGGCTGGGCTGGAGGCGCTCGCCCGCGCTCATCGGGAGCATCGGCGCCCCTGGGACGCGGCGACTCGGGAGCAGGTAGCGCAGGCGGTGGAGGAGTTCCGCCTGCTCGTCCGCCGGGTTTCCGAGTGGGGTGAGGCTGACACGGCCCGCGCCGTCCGGCTCGGGCGTGGACTCGAGTCTCTGGCCGGCCGAACAGCGGCCAACGTGCCGGAGCGCCCGGCGGAAGGCGAGCGGCCGGAGCTGCACACTGGAGTACGGGCGTTCGTGGCCCGTGAAGGCGCCCTGATCGCGAGCGCGCTCGACCGGGCCGCCCGGGCGTTGCGCGCGACGCCGGGCGACCGGGAACCGCTGTACAACGTCATCCGCCGCATGCAGTCGCTTCGCGGTCTGGCCGAGCTAGGTGACCTCAGCCCGCTGCCCGAAATTCTCGACGGTATCGAGCTCGCCGTGGGCGACCTCACCCGGCTCTTCGCGCCCCCGCCCGACGTTGATAAGGTGATGGAGTGCGCCGGGCAAGCCCTGACCCGCATCTCGCGCGACGTCGCCGAGCGCGGAAGGCCCGACCCCGACGCCGAAGAGGCCCGCCGGTTCACCGAGCTGCTGCTCCGCGCCTTCGCGGTGGAGCGAGATGTCGTGCCAATCGAAGCGCTCTATTTCAGCGGCGATCCTGAGCCGCTCACTCAGCCCTTGTCGCAGCCTCAGTTCACCATGCCCGAGCCGCTGGGCCCGCTCGAGCTGGTCAGCCAGGGCGAGCATCTGTGTCAAACCGCCGACCTGATCACCGCTGCGCAATCGACCACCCAACGAGACCTCCGTTTATACCACCTCCTCGGAGTGCTTCGCTCCGCGGCGATCCCCAGTCCCGATCCGGTGGCAGGCGCGCTCGGCATCTTCGCCCGCTCGACTCAGGAAGGCCTCGCGGCTGGAGTAGCCAGCCATTCGCTGCCGGAGCTGGTTGCGCGGCTACGCGAAGCGGGCGAGCTACTTCGCGCCGTTGGAGAGAGCGACGACCGGATGCTGATCTCCCGCCGCCTGCTCGACGTGGCGCATCGGCTGGATGGGTTGCGAGCGGTGAGAGAGCCGGCATCTGCACCCGAGCCGGCAATAGTGCCGATCGAGTCACTCGCCTACGATGCCGACCAGGGCGTGGTCCCGATCGAGAGCCTCGCGCCGAAGGAGCCCAGCGAGGTGGCGTCCGGCGGCATCGAAGCCAGCTTCAGGACGTTCGACCTGCTGATCAGGCAGCGCGCGCCGGTAACCCCATCGCTCGACGCGCTGGTGCGACGTGCCCCGGAGGAGACGGCGGTGGCCATCGGCACCCTGTGCTATAGGGGACGGGCCGCTCTCGAGCGGGCCGCCGCCCTGCGCCATGAGATCAACGCGGCGCTCACCCGCGACGCGAGCCTGGAATCCCTGCAACCACAACTCCAGGAGCTGCTCGACCTCGTTCCACTCGCGCTTGACCACTCCTGAGTTACGTACCCGGCGGAGCATCCTCCGACGGGCTCTGCCTGCCGCACTCGGCATCGGTGTCTCGGTGGCACTGCTGGCCTGGGCCCTGCGGGGGGTCAGTGCGGAAGCGGTGCTGCGGCATGTCGCCAACGCGCGTGCGGGTCCACTGGCCGCCGCGGTCATCGTGGCCACGCTCACCTTTCCTCTCCGGCTGATACGGTGGCGCCTGCTCCTCCGGGATGAGCGGGGGGAGCCATATCCGTCCGGGCCGCTCTGGCATGCGATTGCCCTCGGCTTTACGGCCAACAATCTGCTTCCACTTCGCGCGGGCGAGCTGATCCGTTCCTACACCGCTGCCCGGCTGACGCAGGCGCGATTCACCACCGTGATCTCGTCCGTGGCTGTGGAGCGCATCTTCGATGGGCTGACCGTGGTCGCCCTGCTGACCTTCGCGCTGCTCAGCTCGGATCTGCCGAGCTCGGTGAGGGTAGCCGGCACCTCCGTGACGCAACTGGCACGCGTGGCCGGTGTGGCCGGTATAGTGGCCCTGCTGATGGCGATCATGGTGGTGGCCGCGCCGCTCGCCGCCGAGAAGCTGGTCCGGCGGCTGCTACCCTCCACCCGGCTGGCGGGCCGCATCGTAGACCTGCTGGAGGGAGTCCGGCAGGGTTTGGCGGTTCTCCGATCTCCCGGCCGGCTCGCCGGCGTGATCTTCTGGTCTCTGGTGCTCTGGCTGGTTAACGGATTCGCCTTTTACCTGGGTTTCGCCGCGTTCGGCATCCCGGTGAGCTATGCCGGCGCGCTTCTGATGCAGGGGCTCCTGGTTCTTGGCATTTCCGTCCCCTCGACCCCCGGCTTCTTCGGTCCCTTCGAGGCGGTCATCGTGGCGGTATTGGCCCTCTACGGCGTACCGGGCAGCCTCGCCTTTTCCTACGCCATCGCCTTCCACGTCACGACGCTCATTCCCATCACTCTGCTTGGCCTATGGTCGCTGACTCGGACTCCGGAGGGATTCAGCGTGTTGCGCAGGACGCAGGCATGACGGCGACCAGCGTCACCCTGACTGCCCCAGCCAAGGTCAACCTCTTCCTTCGTGTGCTCTCGCGTGAGGCTGAGGGGTTTCACGGCATCGAGACCCTGCTCTGCCTGGTGAGCCTGGCGGACACGCTTCGAGCGGAGCGGCGGGAGGGGCGTGGAGTGACGATCGAGGTTTCCGGCGCCGATGTCGGGGCGGCGGAGCAAAACCTGGCGGTCAAGGCCGCGACCGCCGTGCTGGAAGCGGTCGGCCACCGGTTCGCCATACACCTTACGCTCACCAAGCGTATTCCTGTGCGCGCGGGCCTGGGTGGTGGGTCGAGCGACGCGGCTGCGGCCCTGCACGCCGCGAACCGTCTGGCCGGCGACCCTATCCCGCGCCACGAGCTGGTGCAGCTGGCCGCCCGCCTCGGCAGCGATGTTCCTTTTTTTTGCACCGGAGCTCCGCTGGCTCTCGCCTGGAATCGAGGCGAGCGCATGCTTCGGCTCCCCCCCCTGCCTTCGACCCCTGCCCTGCTGCTCACGCCCCGGGTGGGGGTTGCAACTGGCGAGGCGTATGGATGGGTTGATGCCGCCAGAGAATCGGCTGGGAGACGAGGGGCTGTCGCACTCGATCTCGAAGCGCTGTCGGGCTGGGGAGATATCGCGCGTATGGCGGGGAACGACTTCGAATCGGCGGTGTTCGGCCGGCATGCGGAAGTTCGCGCCGCCTTTGAGGCGCTCGTGGGCACGCGGCCACTGCTCTGCCGTATGAGTGGCTCGGGGTCCACTCTCTTTGCGATCTACCGCTCGGTACGCGATCGCGACGACGCCGCAATGATGCTCGGCCGAAAGCACGGAACTCTCACGCCGGTAGAGACCGTCTCTACCCCGGCTCCGGGACCGGAGCCAGCGAGTCCTGTTACCTGATACGGATAATTCTGGCCTTGGACGGCACTCCGTTTCCGTTGAGGATGAAAAGCAGGTAATGCCCCGGAGGAGCCAGATTGCGGCTGGCGGGTGTGGTGACCGTCAGTCCCCCGGCGGTGCCCACGAAGCTCAATTCATTGAATCTCTGGTTGGAATCAAAGGCGTGGGTCACTGAGCCAAGGCGAGTGAGGGTCACCCTGGCGATCGCGGTGGGGGTAGGGGTGCCCACGAAAAACGATTGCCCATAGCCCAGCGTGGTTGTGGTACTCGAAATGGTAGGGCGGGTTCCCTTGAAAAGGTATGGCGGAGAGAAGATCTCCGCGTTGTAGTGATTGGCGTTGCCAAAGGCATCCCCGCTGCCGGTGACCAGAACGCGGCCGTCCGGGAGCAAGAGCGCCGTGGAGTGGTACACGCGCATGACCGAGTTGCTTGCGAGAGTAGTCCAGCGCCCGGTGCCTGGATCCCACAGCTCAGCCGCGAACACCGCACCAGCCTCGTCGGTGAAGCCCGTGCCACTGGTTCCCCCAGTTACCAGCACCTGACCAGTGGGGAGAATTGTGGCGTTGAGATGACGTCGCTTGTGGGCCATCGAGCCGGTCAGCTGCCAGGTTGGAATGGCCTGGTTCAGATCGATCGTCTCGGCGGTCGCCGTCGTGCGTCCCCCACCGGCATACAGGATCTTCCCCGGGCGGTACATCACAGCGGAGCCATAGTCGCGGGTGCCGTATTTCCGGTTGCCCACGCTGCTCCATGACCCCGTGCCCGAAGTCGAGAGATAGAACGTTGCCTGCTTCTCTCCGGCATAGAACACCCTACCGTTTGGAGCCAGAAACGTCCTCGGGTAATAAGGAAGCACTTTGCCGGCGGAGGTGAGCGCTCGCCACCCGGACCCCGTCCAGACCTCAGGCACGGTAACCACGACGCCGCTCTGGTCGCGTCCTGCTATCGTCACCGCCTCGCCGTTGGCCAGTGTCGTGGTGGTGGGGTACCAACGGCCCTTTGCCATTGCTGGACGCGACGACCACACCATCGTTCCAGGATCGAACAGATTCGCGTCGCGAATGCCGTGATCGTCGCTGATGTGTCCTCCATTGACGAGCAGCCTGCCGTCGGACAGAAAGGCGTGACCGCTGCAGAATATCCAGTCGGGGCTCGGCACCGCCGTGAACGCTTTGGTAGCCGGGTCCCACACATAGGGAAGGCCGAACTTTCCCCAGCTCAGCACTTTCCCAGTCCGAAGCAGATGCAGGTGCAGGCCGATGATTGGCCAGGAGAATGGGGCGGTCCAGCTGCCCACGGTGGCTACGGGACCTGCGGTCGCAAACGAGGCCGCGAGCGCCGGCGCCCCGCAAGGCACGGATTGATTGGCGCGATGGGCGACCCGCACATCATCATGGTACAGCTCGACCACACCGCTGTTCGCCGTCTCCAGTTCGGTTTCACTGAAGCCGGGATCATCGCCAGTGCCCTCGCGCAGGGTGAGGCTTCCAGTTTCCCGTGTGCCACTCACGCGATACTGGACCTGAACCGGGCTGCTCGTTGAATTGGTGGCCAGGAACTTGTTGCCGCAGACGTACACCAGGTCGAGAGGCGCCAACATGCTGCCCTCCGGGGACTCACCGGTCGGTGGTTCCGGCCGCGACGCCGGTGACTGGGCAGTATCGAAGCATGCGGCGAGCAGAACGGCGCTGCCGAGCAGAAGTACGAGCCAAGTTCCGGCCAGTTTGCGGTGCATACGTGCCTCCAAGGGGTCTGCGACTCACCCGATCCGTAGAATTCTGGCCACCGATGGTACGCCGTTGGCGGCCAGAATGAAGAGCAGGTAGTGGCCTGGAGGCGCCAGACTTCCGCTCAGGGGAGCCGTCATCGCCAGGCCGCCGGCGGCTTTTGTGAATGAGAGTTCCAGAAAACGCTGATTCTGATCGAACCCATGGGTCACCGAGCCCAGGCGCACCAGGGTGGCCCGGACGACGCGCGGTGCGTCGGGAGTAATGACAAAGAACTGCTGGCCATAGGCGACTGCCTCCGGCGCGCCGTCAATCGAGGGTCTCGCCCCATAAAACAGGTAGGGCGGCGAGAAGATCTCCGCGTTCAGCTCACGAGGAAGGTCTACACCGTCGCCGCTGCCACTGTGCAGAACCCGGCCGTCGGGCAGAAGCAGCGTGGTCGAATGATAGACCCGAGTCACCCGATTGCCGGCCAACGGGCTCCAGGCCTCGGTTCCAGGATCCCATACCTCGGCGGCACGCACCACCCCTGCGGGATCACTAAATCCCGCCGCGCTTGTTCCCCCCGTTGCGAGCACGCTACCGTCCGGCAACAGTGTCGCATTGAACTGGCGGCGAGCATGAGCCATGGGCCTAGTGTAACGCCAACCGGGTGCCGCGAGGGTGAGGTCGATCACTTCGGCCGTACTGGTTGGAGCTCCATCGGGAGGGTCGCTCCCACCAAGAATCAGCACTCGCCCGGGCCGGTACATGACGGCCGAGCCGTAGTCGCGCCGCCCGTATCTAGTGGTGGCAACCGGGGTCCATGCCCCCGCCCCATCAGGATCGAGGTAGGAAGTTTGCGGGAGCTCGCCCGCGTAGAACACCAGTCCGTTTGGTGCCACGAACGCCCGGGGATAATAGGGCAGCTCTCGACCGGCATTGGTGAGCGCACGCCAGTGGCTGCCGGTCCACACCTCGGGAATCTCGACCTCGGCACCTCCCTCATCCCGCCCGGCCAAGGTGAGAACCTCCCCGTTGGGCAACGTCGTGCTGGTGGGATACCAGCGTCCCCGGCTCATCGGTGCCACCGCAGTCCACCCGCGAGAAGCCGGATCGAAGATATTCGCGTCCGGCAGCCCATGGTGATCGCTGATATGGCCGCCCGTAACCAGAAGGCGGCCGTCAGACAGGAAGGCGTGTCCGCTGCAAAACAGCATGCTGGCACTGGCAGCCGCCGTGAATGCGCCGGTCGCGGGGTCCCATATCTGGGCCTCTCCGACGCGACCCCATGACAGCACCTGGCCGGACGGAAGCAGATGGAGGTGGACCGCTACGACCGGCCAGCCAAATGGTGCGGTCCACTCTCCAGAGGTGGCCTGAGGTTTTGGCACGGAAGCCGGGGGGCAGACTACTCCGGCATTGCTGATCGAGGCGATCTCTTCGTTGCGGTAGGAGACCTTCAGGGTGCCGCGATGCAGCGTGGTCAGGCGGGTCGTGCTCGGCGTGCTCTCCGCGGAACGGGGTGGCAGAACCAGGGCGCCCTGCTCCGAAGTACCGGCCACCGCGTATTGCGCGGTGAGGGCGGCGGGGTGCAGGCTCTGGAGGTCGAAATCGTTGCCGCAGACATAGGCCACGGCAACCGGCGCCACCCCACTACCTGGCGGGCTCGGCTTCAGGGTATCCTGGCAACTGATTGTGGCTCCAGCCAGCCACGCGGCGATGAGCCGCCCAGCCAATCTCATCCGCGGCATTGGTGCCCAGTGCAGGAGCTCAGCGCTTGGTCACCCCGGCGTCCATCATCTCGCGAACCTTTCGGGCCAGCGCGTCTGGAGCCAGCGGCTTCTGCAGGAATTCGCGGCCCTCTTCGAGCAAGCCGCGACGCACGACGTCTATGCCGGTATATCCCGAGGTAAAGAGCACCGGCACATCCGGCCACCGCTCCGCCAGACGAGCGGCCATCTCCCGGCCACCCAGATCGGGCATGACCACGTCGGCCACGACGAGACTCACCCGTCCGGCCTGGGCATCGAGGATATCCAGCGCCACTCGACCGTCCGCGGCTTCCAGGACGCTATAACCGCAATCGCGCAGCGTCCTTGCCATGATCGCGCGGACCATCGCCTCATCTTCAGCGACGACCACCGTCTCGTTATCACGAGCGGTTGGGAGCGGCTCGCGCGGATCCGCCAAGGCCGGCAAGGTGGCCACCAGCGGCAGGTAAAGCTTGAAGGTAGTGCCGAGGTCGGGCTCGCTGTAGACCCAGATGAAGCCGCCGCTCTGTTTGACGATGCCATACACGGTGGAGAGCCCGAGCCCGGTTCCCTCGCCGACACCCTTGGTAGTAAAGAACGGCTCGAAGACCCGCGAGAGGGTGGCCCGGTCCATCCCGTGGCCAGTGTCGCTGACCACCAGTGCGGCGTACTGCCCGGGTCGGAGCGAATCCACCGATTTTCCAGCCGCGTAGGCCTCGTCCAGCACCACGTTCATGGTCTCGATGGTGAGCCTTCCCTGGCCGGGCATGGCATCGCGCGCGTTCAGGGTGAGGTTGATCAGGACCTGTTCGAGCTGCCCCGGATCCGCCCGGACCGGACCGAGGCCGGGAGCGAGATGCATCCGCAGTGCCCGGGTCTCTCCCAGCGTCCGGCTGAGAATCGGCTCGAGATCCCGGATTGTGGCATTCAGGTCGAGTACCTGTGGCTGGAGTACCTGCCTGCGGCTGAAAGCAAGAAGCTGTTGGGTGATCCCGGCGGTGCGCGTAGCCGCCTTCCAGATTTGATCGACATCCTCGCGGACCGGCTCCGGCAGGTCGGTGCGCTGGAGCACGTAATCGGCGCAGCCAAGGACGACCGACATCATGTTGTTCGCCTCGTGCGCGATACCGCCGGCCAGCTGGCCGACCGAATCCATGCGCTGGGCTTGGCGCAGCCGCTCCTCGATCAGTTTGCGCTCGGTTGTGTCGAGGCACACGCCCGTCATGTACAGCGGATTCCCCTTCGGGTTCCGGATCACCCGGCCCTGATCGGCGAGCCAACGAACCCTTCCGTCGGGAAGGACGATCCGGAATTCGTAATCCAGCCCGCCCCCTTCCTCGAGGGCGCGCCGGACCGAGGCGGCGACGAACGCGCGATCGTCCTGGTGGACCCGGCCGATGAAATGCTCGTACTGGGTGACCTGCTGCCCTGGCTCGATCCCATAGAGTTCGTGCAGCTGCTCGTCCCAGGCGAGCGTATTGCTGGCCAGGTCCCACTGCCAGGTGCCCATTCGGGCGGCCTTGAGCGCGAGCCGAAGCCGCTCCTGGCTCCGCGCCAACGCTTCCGCCGCCTGTTTCCGTTCGGTCACGTCCCGTTCGATCGACGCGGCGCCAACCACGTGCCCATGTGAGTCCCGGATGGGCGATACGCTCACGGCGACATGGACCCGGTGCCCATCCTTTCGTATTCGCTCGGTCTCGAAAAATGCCACCCGCTCGCCCCGACCGATAGAATCCAGGAGCTCGCGCTCTGCGTCGTGGAGCTCCTCGGGGATGAGACGAAAAATTGGCTGGCCCACTATTTCGGCGGGCCGGTAGCCGAAGATCTGTTCGGCCGCCGTGTTCCAGCTGGTGACGATGCCATCGAGCGTCTTGCCGATGATGGCGTCGGATGAAGAAGCGACGATGGCCGCCAGCCGGGCGACCGCCTGCTCCGCCACTTGTTGGCTGGTAACGTCTCGGGTAAAACAGCGGGTGTGAACGAACCGGCCATCCTCGAAGTACCCGCTGGAATCGATCAGGACGTGCCTGATGGAGCCGTTCTTGGACCGCAGCCGGGCCGGATAGTCGTGCAGCACCTCACCGGCGAGAAGCCGCCGCAGGATATCGTCGATGGCGTCCCGGTCCGCGTGAAACTCGACAATGTTCCTGGCCAGGTATTCGTCGCGGTCGTAGCCCAGGAGGTCGAGCTCGGCCTGGTTGACCCTCAGAATAGTGCCGTCGGGGCCGACCCAGTGTATGGGAACCGCGGCGTTCTCGAAGAAATCGGTGAGCTCCTGCTCTCGGCGCCGAAGCTCGGCGCCGACCTGTTTGAGGTCCTCGATATCCACCGAGGTTCCAACCCACTGCTGCAGCCGTCCCAAGGAATCTTTCAGCGGTACGACGCGGGCCAGCATCCAGCGGTACACCCCGTCGTACCGGCGATAGCGGAGCTCCATCTCGAACGGCTGCTCCCGCTCGACAGCGCGGTTCCACCGCTGTTGAACGGCGGCGACCTCGTCGGGGTGGTTGAACTGCGACCATCCGCTCTCGTTGATTTCCTCGAGGCTCGATCCGGTGTACCGCTCCCAGGTAGTGTTGACGTAGAGGACCCGGCCGTTGACATCGCGCAGCCACAGGAAACCGGGCGCGGCCTCGCCGAAGGCTCGGTACCACTGATCAGTGGCTTGGAGCGTGGCCTCCGTCATCGGGTCAGGAGTATTGGGAACTTGCACTAGATTGGCCGCGTCTGAGCGCATGGGAAGAAAGGAGCGTGGCATCGTCAGAGCCCAGGTTCCGGGGAGCCGGGTGGGCGAACGAAGTTACGGGCCCCCGAATAGGCATGGCAAGAGGGGCGCCTGGCCTCCCTTTCGTCCAGGCTCCGGGACCGCTTAGCTTCAGGCCATCTGGGCCCCCGTACCCCAATAGCTGGCCCTTCGTCCAACGGCAGGACAGCGGACTTTGGATCCGTCAATGGTGGTTCGAATCCACCAGGGCCAATTGAAGTTAGCTAAAACTGGGGAAGGTTTATGGGGAAGGTTGGTTCCCTTCCCGACGTAAATAGGCCAAAAAGCGCCCGCCAGCGTCCCCGCAGCGAAGAACTATCCAGGGTCGACTTCGACCGAGAGGTCTATGCCTGGCGGCATGAGGTCCGTGGCGGGAAATCTCCGACCTTGCGGATAGAGCGGAAGGTTCTTGAGGACTATCCGGCCTTCGCAGTGCTGCACCACCTAGACAGGCTCAGGGTAGCCGCTGCCATTCGCGCACGGCCCGACGCCCACTTTGTTATCGTCCAGGACGGTTCTAAAGTGACCCTCGAGGAAGCCTTACTATAGGGCAGTGAGGGGATCTCAGGTGTCGCAAAAGGGCCCCTCGCTGTCGCATTCCGGCCCTAGTCGACCTCCAGCCTAAGCTGTACGCTACACCAAAGCAGTCTGCCGTCTCCTGCCCCCTTGGAGGTCCCCATGCGCTCGCCGGCTGGGAAGGTGATCGCCAAGCTCCGGCCGCTCCGATTCGAGCAGCTCCCGCGTCCTGAGGCTACCCCATGACGCAGCCACGGATCCTGGTCGTCGATGACGACGCGGGCACTCGAGCCTCTCTTGCCCAGCTGCTCACCAAAGCTGGGTACCGGGTAACCCAGGCGAGCAATGGATCTGAGGCCGTCCGCTTGTGGCGGGAGTCTGGAGGAGACCTCGTGATACTGGATCTCTTCATGCCCGAAAAAGATGGCATTGAGACGATCGTGGAGCTCCGGGCACACAGTCCCGGCGTCCTGATCATCGCGATGTCTGGAGGAGGCGAGCAGCTCAACAGGTTGGATCTGCTCGGAGATGCAAGGCTCCTTGGTGCGGTGCGAACCATCGCGAAGCCGTTTGCTCCGGGGGAGCTGCTGGAAGCGGTGAAGCGCGCGCTCAATCCTGGGGACCAGCCGAAGCGCTGAGCTGTGGGACGCGCTCCGCTCACCCGGCTCAGGAGATTCTCGGTGTCCAAGGGGGGAAGGCCGGCAGACCCGCACCCCGTGAGTCTCGCACGGCCAGTCGGCGATTCTGAGCGCCAACTAGGGCGACCGGCCTCCCTGCGGGACAGCCTTCCAAGACCCCGACACTTGCCGAGCCATGTCAAAGCCTAGCGAGTCACCGGCAGACAAACATCACCGCTGGGCCCGCCTCCGCCCAGAAGAGCACCGTGGCTACCCCGCGGTCTATCACCACGTATGGTTCCGAGTCGTTGAGCGCCACGACCCAGACGTACCGCTCATGCCGGACTACATCTGGCTCGACCTGGCGGGAAGCGCCCAGCGTGTGTGGGGCGCGCACTTTGAGATAGCGGAGCGGTCTAAGCGGCGGATCCTCGTAGTGGATGATGACCACAGCATTCGTCAGACACTTCAGATCGCCCTAAGCAACACGGGCTATGAAGTCCTCCAGGCTCAAGACGGAGAGGAGGCTACCCGCCTCTGGCACGAGACGGGCCCCGATCTCGTCATAGCTGACATCCATATGCCCAAGAAGAGCGGCCTTCTCCTAATTCAGGACCTTCAGGCTCATAGCACCTCCACCCTCGTCATCGCCATGACGGATGGGGGCCCCGCCAGCCGCTTCAATCTGCTCGGCCTTGCGGAACTCCTGGGTGCCGTTCGGACCATCGCGAAGCCGTTTACCTTGGAAGAGATGCTGGCCATGGTGCAGCAGGAGCTAGACAGGGGCAGCAGGTGAGATGGGATCCGGCCGCCCGGTATGTCGTAGTGCAGAACGGCTCGAGGGTGATCCTTGAGGAGGCCTTAGTAGGATAGGACCCTGCCGGCATCCAGCAGCAGCCTTACTTTGTCAGCGATGCGAATGCCCACCCAATCTCCAGCGACCCACCCGGGCGAGATGCCGCAACTCCAACCTCTGCGCACCGGTCTCGCTGCTGAGGAACAATGAAGGACTTAGTCCTTGGTGCAGCAATTGGAGTCCTACTAGACCGACTCGCCATACGAGTGAACCGCGCCCACCAAGGCAAAGGACTCGCTCTGAACCTACGTGAGGAGATTGCATCAGCGTCCTTTGGTGCTTCCGGGGTACTGTGGATCTGCTTTAGCCTAGGCTCTCCCGTCTGCCTGCGGAGACCCCACCGGGGTCAGCCGCGCGGCTTCCTCCGCCAAGCGCATCAGCTCCCACGGCGTCACGTCGAGCGCCTTAGCCCTGCTCGATCGTCTCCAGGTAGATCTGGTATTCCCCGCGCTCCATCCCGGCTAGGATCCGCCAGTCCAAGCCCACTATGTCCCCAAAGTCCTCCGGTGCGATGCCCCGCTCTAGGCGAAGTCGCCGGACAACCTCCCCGAACGGTGTTTGAAACTCAGCCATACGATGCACTACCTTTCCAGGACTCCAGTTCACCAGGTTCTCCCATTTAGATAACGCGCGAGAGAACCTCACCGGCGTCTTGGGCACCTCGCACAATGGTGAGTAGCTTCGTGCGCGGCCACCACGAGCACTGGGACGGTCGCGGGTACCCCGATGGATTGGCTGGCGATGCGATCCCCTGGGGAGCGAGGCTTGTCGGTGCAGCGGAGATCTATGACGCGCTCACGACTTCGCGTCCATATCAGAGGCGGATGCAACCAGACCAGGCAATCGACCGCATGGGACACCTGGTGGGTGCCGTAATCGATGCCGAGGTCTTCGAAGCAATGGCGGCCGTAGTCGAGAGGCACGACGCGCTCGTTTTCATTGAAGACGGCCAAGAGAAAGCCTACCGGGCCGGAATCCCGCAGGATACCCTGAATCCGGTTGTGCTTCCTGCTGAACGGCCACCCTCGGCCCCCTGACGACCACATACAGGCGAGTTGAGCGAGGCGGACTGTCCGCCGCCATACGTTTAAACCCCCATCAGCACATCGAAGCTCTCCGGCTCTCAGGCGCATACAGCGGTGACGTGGGCAGGTTTTGCCGATAAGCCAACTGGACTCGGCCGCCGCTACACGGCCTGGTTGGGGACTCGCCTATGCTTTAGAACCGTACCCCATCAGCCGATAACTGGTCTGGCAGGACCACGGCGACCCCACACCCCCCTGGGCCGTCCTGACGATCCCAGGATCGCTTAGCAGGGATCGGTGCAGGTGCCAACGACTTCATCACCAAACCGATCGATTCGGGGGATCTCCTTCTCAGAGTGCGCAACGCGGTCACCACGAAGCGGCTGTACGACGAGGTAACCGGCCAGTTCCGAAAGCTCCAGGAGCTCGAGGTCGCACGCGAGACGCTGACTCATATGATGGTGCACGATCTCCGTTCTCCGCTCACCGGACTTCAGGCCTACTTGGACCTGCTTGGGATGGCCATCGCCACAGGCGCGAAGGACGAGGTTCTCGAGTTTGCCCGGGAAGCGAACGTCATAGCAGGTCAATTAAAGGAATTGGTTAGCCAAGTATTGGATGTCAGTCGGCTTGAATCCGGGCAGATGCCCCTGGCCACTGAGGAGACCGATCTAGTCCCGCTTGTGCCCGTAGCCGTGGCTTCATTGGGGCCTGCCCCGGCCGATGTGCGTGTCGCCTACGATATGCCGGGGCACGCAGTCGTCGTGACCTGCGATCGAGACCTTGTATGTCGTGTGCTCACCAATCTGGTCGGGAATGCGTACAAGTTTACGCCCAAGGGGGCATGGTGCGCATTGGCCTGGAGCAGCGAAATGGGTGTATTCGCCTCACCGTCACGGACGATGGGCCTGGAGTCGCGGCAGAATTTCGGGATGTCATATTCCAGAAATTTGGGCAATCTCCTCTGGGCCGGGCCGCACCGCAGCGGTCCGCGGGCCTTGGTCTCACCTTCCGTAAGCTCGCGGTCGAAGCGCACGGGGGAGAAATCGGCGTGGAAACCGCGAGCACCGGGGGAGCCCGATTCTGGGTCCAGTTGCCAAAGGTTTCGACCGGCGTGGCGCCGTCATGACGTCAAGGCAACCCGCTAGAGTGCTCCCGGATTCCGGGCTCCTGCATGTCACTCTACCCCGGATACGGCCGAGGTTCGAGAATGCCCGTATCTTGATCATAGACGATGAGGTCAAGAACGTCGACGTTCTAAGGCGCATTCTACAGCGGGCTGGTTACCGCAACATCGTAGGTACTACCGACCCGGTCGGGGGCCTTGCCCTCTATGCCAAGCAGGATCCCGACCTCCTGTTGCTGGACCTGCACATGCCCGGTCTCGACGGCGTCGCGGTCATGGAGCGCCTCAAGCAGGTAGCCCCCCGCTATAGCTATGTCTCCGTCTTGGTGCTCTCCGGCGACAGTTCCCTGGAAGCACGACGCAGGGCCTTGGCCATCGGAGCGAAGGACTTCCTGACGAAACCTTTTGAGATGGATGAGGTCCTGCTTCGAATCCAGAATCTGCTGGAGACCCGGCAGCTCCATCGAGAGATTACGGCACAGAATCAGCTACTGGAGACCAAGGTTCGGATGCGGACCGCCGAGCTTGAGGCGGCGCAACTCGAAACCATCGACCGGCTCGCCAAGGCCGCTGAGTTTCGCGACGACGATACTGGTCGCCACACCCAGCGGGTGGGTAAGCTAGCTGAGCTCCTCGGCAGGGCGATCAACTTGCCCGAGGATCATACGGCAATACTCCGACGAGCGGCGCCTCTCCATGACGTCGGAAAGATCGGCATCCCTGACTCAATACTCCTCAAGCCGGGGCCGTTGAGCCACGCCGAACGGGAGGTGATGCGGAGCCATACAACGATAGGTGCCAAGATCCTCTCGGGTGGCCGATCTCCCATCATGCAGATGGCCGGCGAAATCGCCCTCTCGCACCATGAACGATGGGATGGCTCAGGTTATCCGGCAGGTAGGGCCGGTGAGGAGATTCCGCTGACGGCCCGTATCGTAGCTATAGCGGATGTCTTCGACGCGCTCTCCTCCGACCGCGTGTACCGGACTGCCTGGTCGCCCGAGGACGTGCTTGCCGAGATCACACGACAGAGGGCTCGGCAATTCGACCCGTTCCTTGTAGCCGCGTGCTCCCGCCCATCAGTTCGGGAACAGCTCCTCGCAAACCAATTCGTGCAGCCGGGCTAAGGCAGAAAATCCGATGTTTGATCGCCCTCTTTCCAACACCGGGAGCTTCTGAATGGGGCGGCTGAGCAGTGGGAATCTGCCAAACAGTACGCAAGCCACGGCCGCTGGGGTGCGAAGGACCAAGTCTATCGCCTTGAAACAATAGATGATGGGTCTATGGCCCGGGATCTGCTTGAGCAGCAACCGGCGAACAGGTTCTTTCCAGAATGGGTCAGGTCACTCGTCCGCACCCCCCACGACCACCCAGTTCTTGCTGCACACCTTACCGTGTGTTCGCTCCGAGGTCGCCGCGCGCCCCCTGCGACTAAGCGAAGCCCTCAGGACGCCTTGCACCCGGTGGCTCAGGGGTACCGAACGATGAGCAACGCGAACCTCTCCGCACGGTCGAGCGCAACCCCGGCACATCAGCTCAGGATCGGGGCGTTCGTCGCGCTGAGCCTGGTCATCCTCGCCCCCAGGGGCCTCGCCCAGCAGCCGGACACCACTGCTCAGCAGCCGGACTCCGGCTCGTCTACCGCGGTTCTCAAAACTCTCAGCGTCGAAGAGTTGATGAACGTCGTGGTGATCTCGGTGTCCAAACGTGCCGAATCCCTCTCGCACGTGGCCTCCGCGGTCCAAGTCATCACGCAGGAGGACATTCGCCGCTCCAGCGCCACGAGCCTTCCGGAGGTGTTGCGGCTAGCCTCTAACCTCCAGGTAGCCCAGGTTGACTCGCGCCAATGGGCTATCGGTGCCCGCGGATTCAACGGCACAACGGCCAACAAGCTCTTGGTGCTCATTGACGGGCGCACTATCTACACGCCTCTCTACTCAGGCGTGTTCTGGGACGTGCAAGACGTGCCGCTCCAGGATATTGACCGGATTGAAGTCATCAGCGGGCCGGGCGCCACTTTGTGGGGAGCCAACGCCGTGAACGGGGTGATCAATGTCATAACGAAGAAGGCTCAGGACACCCAGGGGCTGCTGGTAGCCGGTGGCGGAGGTACAGCGGTGCGGGGCTTCGGAACCGCCCGATATGGGGGCACGGTCGGCACCGGTGTACGTTATCGGGTTTACGGGAAGGGGTTTGCCCGTGACGCGGCGGAGTTGCTCACCGGCCTGGACGCAACCGATGACTGGCACATGGGACAGGGCGGTTTCAGGATCGAGTGGCAGTCGTCGGAGATCAACCGGCTGACCCTGCAAGGCGATCTCTACGGCGGTCGCATGAACCAAGCAGCAGGGGAAGACGTCGACGTGAGTGGAGGAAACGCGATCGGACGGTGGTCGCACACCTTCTCCGCAACGTCCGATATCCGGGTGCAGTTGTACTACGACCGTACCCACCGGACCATTCCCGGCACTTTTGCCGAAGACCTGAACAGCTACGACGTGGAGTTCCAGCATCGAAAGCGGCTGGGCGATCGGCACGTTCTGGTGTGGGGCCTAGGCTACCGCCTGATCGACGACGACGTCAGCAACAGCCCCGCGCTGGCTTTTCTGCCGCCGGAGGTCGTACGGCACTGGTTCAGCGGCTTCCTCCAGGACGACATCACGCTTGTCCAGGACCGGCTGGGCGTGGCGCTGGGCGCAAAGATCGAGCACAACGATTATACCGGAATTGAGGTCCAGCCCAGCGGACGTCTGAACTGGAGGGTGACACCCTCAGGAACCCTCTGGGCAGCCGTCTCTCGCGCTCTGAGAACGCCTTCCCGAATCGACCGGGAGTTCTTCGTACCAAGCCAGCCTCCGTATGCCCTCGCCGGCGGCTCCGATTTTCGCTCAGAAGCAGAGATGGCGTACGAGCTGGGCTACCGCCTGCAGCGGCGGGCTCTGGCGGTGTCCCTCGCGACCTTCTACAACCGCTATCAAGGGCTCCGCAGCCTGGAGCAGACCAATCCGCCGGCCACCTTGCCCGTGGTTATCGGCAACGGGCTGGAGGGCCAATCGTACGGAGCCGAACTCACCGCCGATTATCGGGTCACGGATAGATGGCGGCTTCGGGCCGGCTACACCGAGCTACGTATCGATATTTGGCCTGGCCCCGGCAGCACCGACAGATCCGGGGGAAGCGCGGAATCTCATGCGCCCAACCGCCAATTCTCGCTGCATTCGTCGGCCGATCTTCCGATGGATCTGCGACTCGACGGCGGATTTCGGTATGTGAGCGAGATCGTCAACCAGCAGGTGCCGGGGTACGCGGAGCTGGATGCGCGCCTCACCTGGAGCCCTACCGACGAGCTGGCTTTGTCTCTTGCCGGACAGAATCTCCTACACCGCCGTCACGTTGAGTTTGGGTCGCCAGCCACACGCCGAGCCATTGGGCGCGGCATACATGGATCAGTCGAATGGCGCTTCTGAACCCGAAAGCGCCAAAGGTGGCTCGCGCCTTGTGGGCCGTTACGGCAGCCCTACTGCTACTGGTGACGGGTCCGGCGAGGGCGCAGACCGTGCGGGCGGCGGCGTCCGATGTGCAAGCTGTATTCCTGTTCAACTTCGCGCAGTTCGTCGAGTGGCCATCCGACGCTTTCGCCGGTTCCGAGGACCCGCTGGTCATCGGCATTCTGGGCGACGACCCATTCGGCAGCGTTCTCGATGAGATCGTCCGCGGCGAAACGGTGCGAGGGCGGCCCTTCAAGATCCGCCGCTACCGGCGACTCGACCAGGTCAAGAGCTGTCACATTCTCTTCATCAGCCGATCCGAGGCGAAGCGGCTGGAGGAAATTCTCGCTTTCGTTAAAGACCAGCCGATTCTTACCGTAAGCAACGGTGAGGACTTCGCTGACCAGGGCGGGATCATCCGGTTCATCCTCGAGCAAAGCAGAATCCGGTTGAGCATCGATCTCGAGGTCGCGCAGGCGACGCGACTGACGTTTAGCTCCAAGCTGCTGCGGTCGGCCGCAGTCGTCCCCTCTCAACAGCCCTAGGAATGGCGTTTGGCGACTGGCCGATCCGGCGGAAGCTGACGGCGATGCTCCTGCTTATCAGCGGCATGGTGCTGCTGCTGACGTCCGCCGCGTTCATGGGGTACCAGTACTTGTCCTTCCGCCAGACCATGCATGAAAGCTTATCCACCCTCGGTCGAATCATCGCCGCCAATAGCACGGCCTCTCTGGCCTTTGATAACGACGCCGACGCCAGAGAGATCCTATCCGCGCTCAGAGCCGAGCCGCATGTCGTGGCCGCCGCACTCTATGACAAGGACGGTCACCTGTTCGCCAGGTATCCGGCCAACCTGCCCAGCGATGGCCTACCGACCGCGCCAGCGCGGGACGGCTATCGCTTCGAGGCAGGCCATCTGGTCGGCTTCCAGCCGGTGGCGGAGGCGAGCACCCGGCGTCTCGGCACGTTGTACCTTGACTCCGATCTCAAGGCCGTCTACAGCACATTGCGACTCTCAGGTCTCATCGCCGCGGCTGTCATGACGGTCTCATTGCTAGCGGCGTACCTCCTGTCCATTGCGCTTCAGGGTATGATCTCGCAACCCATCCTGATTCTGGCGGAGACTGCCAGGGCGGTCTCCGATCGTCGGGATTACTCCGTGCGAGCGCCCGAGTTGGCCCGGGACGAGTTGGGGGTGCTGACCGAGGCCTTCAACCACATGCTCGGCCGCATCGAGGACCAGAATGGAGCCCTGCACGAAAGCAAGGAACGCTTGGACCTCGCGCTCGAGTCCGCCGGTGTGGGCACCTGGAGCTGGGACGTCGGCCGCAACGCGCTTATATGGGACGACTTCCTTCATCCGCTGTTCGGCCTTCCGCCCAAAACGTCCCCCAGCCCGTACGAGGATTTTCTCGCGCTGGTGCACCCCGATGACCGCGAACGCATTGCGCGGGAGACGTCGGAGGCGCTGGAGAACGACGTGCCCTACGACACTGAGTACCGAGTCTTGTGGCCTAACCGCAACGAACGCGTTCTGGCCTCGAGGGGCAAGGTGTATCGGGATCCCGCGGGCAAGCCGCCGCGAATGACCGGCGTGTGCTGGGACATCACCGAGCGGCGTCTGGTGACGGAGCAGCGTCAAGCACGGGAGGCGGCCGATGCCGCCAACCGCGCCAAGAGTAACTTCCTGGCAAGCATGAGCCACGAACTGCGGACCCCGCTAAATGCAATCATCGGGTTCTCGGAGCTCCTGGAAAACCACACGTTCGGTGAACTTAACGAGCGCCAGCAGCGCTACGTCACCAATGTGCTCACCAGTGGTCGCCACCTGCTTCAATTGATCAACGATATTCTTGACCTGTCTAAGGTCGAGGCCGGTCACATGGAACTGGCGCTCTCGGAATTTGATGTAGGGACGGCGCTGAGGGATGCGCGGACCATTGTGGGAACGCTCGCGGAGAAGAAGCACCTAAGCCTCGAGGTCGAGGTGGAAGATGCAGTTCCCGCGCTGACGGCCGATCAGTCCAAGTTCAAGCAGATCCTTTATAACCTCTTGAGTAACGCGATCAAGTTCACGCCTGAGGGGGGCCAGATCCGCGTAACGGTGGGACTGTCCTCCGAGGTTGGCGTCAGGGAGGGTGGAGAGTGGATTGAGATCGCCGTCAGCGATACTGGAATCGGGCTCAAGCCGGAGGACCACGAGCGGATCTTCGGGACGTTCGAGCAGGTGAATTCCGCGTATGCTCGGGAACAACAGGGCACGGGGCTGGGGTTAGCGTTGACGAGGAAGTTCGTGGAATTGCATGGGGGTCGGATCTGGGTGGAGAGCGAAATCGATAAAGGGAGCGTTTTTCGGTTCGTCCTGCCTCTAGCACGGCATGCCATTCCCCAGCGGCTCGTCGCCGTGACAGGCGCAGAGGCGGTCGACGGCTTGGGGAGTGGCCCCGTCGTGCTGGTCGTCGAGGACGATCGCCAGGCAGGGGATCTGCTCACTCACCTTCTTATCCAAGCGGGCTACCGAGTAGCGCGTGCATCTACCGGGGATCAAGCGGTTGCGATGGCCCGGAAGCTCCGGCCTGATGGGATCACGCTCGACGTCCTGCTTCCGGACCAGGACGGACTGAAAGTCCTCGCGCAACTGAAAGCTCTGCCAGAGACCCGAACGATTCCAGTGGTCGTCGTGTCGATCAGCGACGACCGGGAACTAGGCTTCAGTCTCGGAGCCGTGGACTGGTTGGTCAAACCTGCAAACCCCGTCGAGTTCGTGGCGGCAGTACGCCGGGCCATTGCTGGCACCGGAGCGGCGGAGCCCCCAAGAGTGCTCGTGGTCGATGACGAACCGCCAATCGTGGAGCTCCTGACCGACATGCTCACGACGCAGGGATTTGAGGTCCTTTCGGCTCACGATGGCTATCGGGGCATCGCACTGGCGCGGGCCGAACGGCCGGACCTGATTGTCCTGGATCTGATGATGCCGGAGCTCACCGGCTTCGACGTCGTACGGGAGCTTCGGCTACACCCCGAGAGCCGGGAGATCCCGATCCTCATCTTCACCGTCAAGGATTTGACGGCAGAGGAACGCGAGCGACTGCGGGGCAGCGTGCAGGGGGTTGTCACCAAAGGAGCGGCGGGAGACCTGCTGCGCGAGCTGGCACGGGTGCTATCGATCCAAGGCCGCAGAAGATGAGCGGCAGCGAAGGAGCTGCCATGGGTGCAGGCCGCACGACGATCTTGATCGTCGAGGATAACCCATTAAATCTTGAGCTCGTCACCGACCTGCTCACCCTGGAAGGCTACTCGATCCGCCAGGCACGCACGGCCGAGGAGGGCCTGCGCCTTGCTCGAGCAGAGCCGCCCGGCCTCATTCTTATGGATCTTCGGCTGCCGGGCATCGACGGCTATGCCGCCCTTCGTGCTCTTAGAGCGGATCCGCATACCAGTCGAGTCCCCATAGTAGCCCTGACCGCCCAAGCTATGAGCGGGGACGAAGCGGCAGCGCTCGCGGCTGGATTCGATGCGTACATCGCAAAACCGATCGACGCCCGCACCTTTGCGAAAACCGTGGCTCGCGCGCTTAAGCTCGGCTGAGCTGGTTAGTAAGTCGAACTGTCTAACTGAGGCGGATTAGGCGGTTGGAAGTTATCGGATCTCGGAGCGTCGTCCAGAGTCAGCGGCGGACGTGCGCGTTTAGCGGCAAGCAACGACCGCATATACGACCCAACCCTGTCTCTCACCTTCTTTTTATCGGCAAACCCTGTGGCCGCAACCGTTATCTGCCCACGTTGCCATGCGGTGGTTGCTTGGACCGATCAGGAGTGGAATGCGGCCGAGCAGGCCTGCGTCGGCTGCTCACCCAGCTGGACCACGCCGCCGGCCGTCGGGGGTGGCCGCCATGGGTGGCTGGGTGGACACCACCACGCTGCAGAAGGTCTACCAGGTGGCGGACGCGGACACGATGGAATCGGTGGTCCTGCAACCGAAGCGGCTCCGGAAGCTGGGCTAGAGGGTGTGATAAGTGTGTGATACTTTGGATGCGGAAACGGCGGTATTGGCCGGCTGGTGGTACGGGAAACGCTCGGCTAAGTGGCTGATCTAGCGAGGGGAAGCGGTACCTGCCTCTGCTGCCGTGTGAACTTTGGATCCGTTAATGGTGGTTCGAATCCACCAGGGCCAATGGTTATTGATGCTGAGAGCAGCTGACTGGCGCGCCCTCAACAGCTCGGCGCTGAATCGAGGCTGATCGGCACCATCTGCTCCCCGACAAGTCCCCCATCCCCGGATGCGCTCGGCACCAGGTAGGCGCCGAGGCGCCCTTCCTCACAGCGGAACAGCACCGCGGGCTGCTCGACTTCACCATCCGCCGCGGTTGCCGGGAAGACCGGGATCGTGTCCTGATCAAGGGCAGCGCCACTCAGGACCGGGGGTGCCGGCCAGGACTCCACATCAGGTCGAGCCGTTGGCCCCGAGCACCCCAGAAGGACCAAGAAGGACAGAAGCAAGCCTTGCCGCACAATTCCCCCATTTGACTTCGGTACAGTGAACGAAACAACCCCGGCGCCACCAACTCAGCGGCGGCGCCGAGGCTCTTGTCCCGTGACCGGCGGACCGCCGCCGACCCGCCTAGTTGCCGGTCGGCAACGCGGTCAGCGTCATGACCATGTCGTCGAAGTCCTGGTCCACGCCATCCTCGTACGTGAGCACCCACTCGGGGTAGCTGCCGCTCACCCGCAGCTGCGGTGGATAGTTCAGGAGCGGCGCCACGACTTCAGCGCTGATCTCGGTGCCCGCGGGGAAGGCAGCGGCAAACACGAGCTGCTTACCCTGCTGCTCGTAGCAGCCGTCGTTGGTGAGCGTCTGGGTCGCCGGAGCCGTGACACGGAAGACGTTTCCGTGAGCTTCGCAGTTGCTGCTGTTCAGGACGACCTTGAAGCCGGCCTCCTGTTCCAGTCTCAGCGTACATTCGACGAACCCGCCTGGGGCCGAGCCATCGACGCACGAGAGGGACGTGACCGCCGGGAGGGTAGCCACGGCCTGATGTGAGACCGTCGAGGTTTCACCCTCGGCGTCCGTAACCGTCAGGCTGACGCTGTATGAGCCCGCACTGCCGTAGGTGTACACCGGGTGCCGCTCCGAAGACGAGCCCGCGTTTCCGAACGACCACTGCCAGCCGGCGACGCCGGCATCATCGGTGCTCGCGTCCGTGAAGTCGCACCGGAGCGCCGCGCATTGCAAGGAGAACTTCGCGTCGGGGGCCTCGTTGCTCGGGCCGCTCGACTGATCCGGGCCGTCTGAGTCCTTGCAGGCCGTGGCCAGGCCCGCCCCAGCAAGTAGTGCCGCGAGCCAAATCGCTCTCATGGTGCGCCTCAGGGTGAAGTAGGGTTCGTTCGCGCTGCGGATCGGCCGCAGACTGCCGTCGTGCCCGCCGGAGGCTGTCCTCTCCGGCGGTCACTGCACTTCGGTCCTGCCAATCGACGTTTAGATCTTGTTTCTCTGGAGGTTCCTTCAGCCTCCGCCGGAGGAAATCCTCCGGCGGTTACCGCATTCGAACTCTACTAAGTCCTAGTTCGCCTGTACCGTCAGCACGATGTCGTTGTAGTCCGGCTCGCCCGCCCCAGTCGGATCTCCACCGTCGTCAAACTCGATGGTCCAAGTGGGGAAGGTGCCCGTCACCCGGGTAGCGGCCGGGCCCTTTACCGGGTCGCCTGGATCCGCGTTACCCTGCGTAAACTGCGCCGCGAGGCTGGTGTTATCCGGGAACGCCGCGCCGCCGTTGATGTTAAAGACGGTGCCCGGCGTCAGGCTGCAGCCATTAGAGAAGACCGTCTCCTGGATCGGGGCAGTGATGGCGAACGCATTTCCGCTGAACTGGCAGTCAGACGCAGTCACGGTGATGGTAACGGTCGCCGGCGAGGTGAGGTCCAGCGTACAGTCCACCCCGGCGCACTCCAGGCCCGCCGGCGGATTGATGGTGACCGTCTGCGTGGAAACGTTGGTGGCACCGTTGTTGTCCGTCGCGGTGAGCGTGACGGTGAAATCGGTGACCGCGGTGACGGTATAGTTGTGGGTTGGATTTGCCAGAGCAGACGTGTTGTTGGCGCCGGAAGTCGGCTCGCCGAAGTCCCAGAGGTACGAGGCGATGGTGCCAGGTGCCGCGTCCGTGCTCGTGTTGGTGAAGGTGCAATTCCCGGCGTTGCAGCTGAAGGTGAACCCAGCCGTCGGCGGAGTGTTGCCTGCCACGACAGTCACCGCGACGGTTGCGGTATCCTTGAGGCTGGCTGCGTCGTTGACGATCAGTATGGCGGTGTAGGGACCGGCGGTCACGTAAGTGTGGGCCACATCCTCTGTTGTGCCGTGCGTGCTACCGTCGCCGAAGTTCCAATCCCAGCCGGTAACCGCGTTATCGTCGGTGCTGGCGTCGGCGAAAGTACACGCCGCGCCCGCGGTGCAACTCGGCGCGGTGAAGCTCGCCACCGGCGGAGTGTTGGTGCCAGTACCCCCATCGCCGCCGCAAGCCGAGCCCAGCACCAGCGCTCCAGTTACCGCAGCCAGCAAACGCATTGATCGCATAGAGTCTTCCAAGCCAAGAGTGACAGAATACCCACGGGAACCGGCGAACCTGCGCGCAGGACAGTGCGCGATCGATCGCCGGATGAGCCAGAGCCGTGCCAACCGCCGCCACACTGCTCGAGACCTTCGTGTCGCGCGCGCAACGATTGATCCCACATGGACCTAACCCACTGATCCCAGAAAGCATCACAGCTGTGCGACAAACCCACAACTGTGGCGGGCGGCCCATACCCCGGCCGAGACATGGTAGCCCAACCGTCGTAGAAATGTGGTGATCCCCGCCACGTTGGCCGGCTCCGCCCCCGGTTGACGCGAGGCCCTTGGTCTGACTACGTTTGCGGGCTGTAACCATGACGGACCTGTCGCTGTCGCGCAGCCAGATGCTGCTCCTGAGCGGGTCGGCCAACCGCCCCCTTGCCGAAGAGGTGGCCGCCCATCTGGGGCAGCCTCTCTGCCAGGTCACGCTCCGGCGCTTCGCCGACGGCGAGATCTTCGTCAAGATCGACGAGAACGTCCGCGGCCGTGACGTCTACATCATCCAGCCGACCAACCCTCCGGCGGAGAACATGATGGAGCTGTTGCTCCTCATGGATGCCGCCAAGCGGGCGAGCGCGGCGCGGGTCACGTCGGTGATTCCCTACTTTGGGTACGCCCGGCAGGACCGGAAAGATCAGCCTCGCGTAGCGATCAGCGCCAAGCTGATGGCGAACATGGTGTCGATGGCAGGGGCGGACCGGGTGCTCGCGATGGATTTCCATCAGCATCAGCTCCAGGGGTTCTTCGACTTGCCGGTGGATCACCTCTACGCCGCGCCGGTGTTCGTTAACCACTACCGGCAGAAGTCGCTGCGCGATCTCGTGATCGTTGCCCCCGATGTCGGCTCGGCCAAGATGGCCCGGGGTTTCGCCAAGCGGCTCAATGCGTCCCTGGCGATCATCGACAAGCGGCGTCCCTCGGCCAACATCGCCGAGGTGCTCAACGTGGTGGGCGAGGTCACCGGGAAGGATTGCATCATCCCGGACGATATGATCGATACCGCCGGCACCATGGCGGAGGCGGTGACGGCGTTGAAGCGGCTGGGGGCCGAGGACGTGTACTGCTGCGCCACCCACGCGCTCCTGTCGGGACCGGCAGTGGACCGGCTGATGGCCTCCGGGGTGAAAGAAGTGGCGGTCACCAACACGATCGCCATTCCGCCCGAGCGGCGCTTCGATCGGTTAAAAGTGCTTTCAATAGCCGGGCTGCTCGCCAAGGCGATCGGCTACACCCACAGTGACCAGTCGGTGAGTTCGTTGTTTGATTAGTCGAAGGTCTAGAGTCTAGGGTCGAGGGTCTAATGCTCCTGCGGCCAGGACTCGTCGGATTCTAGACCCTAGACCCTAGACGCTAGACCACTCGAAGGAACGACCATGGCCCAACAAGCGAACCTCCAAGCCGCCACCCGGACCAACACAGGAAAGGGCGCGGCTCGCACCCTGCGGCGGCAGGGGAAGGTCCCCGGCGTCATCTACGGTCATAACCGTACGCCTGAAGCTCTGGCCATCGATACCGCGGCGCTCAACAAGATGCTGGTTGGAATCAGCGCTGGCACCACGGTTCTGGACGTCGTGGTCGACGGCCGGCCGGCGGTCAAGGCGCTCATCCGCGAGATCCAGCGCGACTCCGTCCGCCCCGCCGAGATCCTGCATCTCGATCTCTATGAGGTGCGCGCGGACGAGAAGGTTACGCTGTCGGTGCCGGTCCACCTGATCGGCATACCGGACGGGGTTCGGAACTTCGGCGGGGTGCTGGACCACTCGCTGCGAGAGCTCGAGATCGAGGTCCTGCCGGCAGACATTCCGGAGCACGTGGAGCTGGATGTCACTAATCTGACGATCGGGCATTCGCTCTTCGTCCGCGACATCAGAATCGAGAAGGCCGAAATCCTCAACGAGCCCGATACCCCGGTCTGCACCGTGGTCGCGCCGCGGGCCGAAGAGGCGCCGGTGGTCGTCGAGGAAGTAGTCGCCCCGGTTGAACCGGAGCTGATCCGGAAGCCGAAGCCGGAGGGCGAGGACGAGGGCGAAGCCGAGTCGAAGGCCTAGGCTCTGCACACGATCGTGGGGCTGGGAAACCCCGGCCCGGAGTACGAGGACACCCGGCACAACGCCGGGTTCCGCCTCGCCGATCGACTGGTGGCTCGCTGGAAACTGGCACCGTTCCGCCGTGGCGATCGCGCTCGCGAAACCCAGGGGACCTGGCAAGGGCTGCCGGTCAGAGTTCTCAAGCCACAGACCTATATGAATCGAAGCGGAGCGGCCATCTCTCCGCTCCGCACCCTCGCCGGCTTCGATCCCAGCCAACATCTGCTCATTCTGGTGGACGACGTGGCCCTCCCGGTCGGGCGCTTTCGCTTGCGCGGAGCGGGGTCGGCCGGGGGCCATAATGGCCTCAAGAGCATCGAAGGCGTGCTGCAGCGTCAGGACTATGCCCGCCTGCGGATCGGGGTCGGTCTCGCCCCGCCCGGGCTCGATGACTTGGCGGACTTCGTGCTCGATGGGTTCAGTGCGGCGGAGCGCGACCAGATTACCGCCCTCCTCGATCCCATGGGCGAAGCAGTGGAGTACTGGCTCGAGAATGGCATTGAAAAGGCTATGAATCAGTTCAATCGTTGAATACAGTTGCGGCAACTAACTCCACCACCAAGGGACACGACGGACATGAAGGTCAAGACAATTTCGCGATCGCCGGTCTCACGAACGTTGTGGTCCTTCGTGCCTTCGTGGTGAAGTAGTTAACGATCGATGCTTCGCCTAGGAATTGTGGGACTCCCCAACGTCGGCAAGTCCACCCTGTTCAACGCCCTGACCTCCGCCAAGGCCCTGGTGGCGAACTATCCCTTTGCCACCATCGAGCCGAATACCGGGATCGTCCAGGTTCCCGATCCCCGGCTGGATGCGCTGGCGAAGATCGTGAAGCCCGAGCGGACAGTCCCCGCCGTGGTCGAGTTTGTCGATATCGCCGGACTGGTAAAGGGGGCCAGCGAAGGTGAGGGCCTTGGCAACCAGTTTCTGGCCAATATCCGGGAGGTCGACGCGATCGTTCACGTGGTGCGCTGCTTCGAGGACCCCGACGTGCAGCACGTCGTCGGGGCAGTGGATCCGGCCCGCGACCGCGAGATCATCAACATCGAGCTGGGTCTGGCCGACCTGGCGAGCGTGGAGAAACGGCTGGACAAGGCCGGTCGGGCCGCCAAATCCGGCGATCCCCAGGCGAAGCTCGAGTTTCGGCTGCTGGAGCCGCTGCAGCATGAGCTGGCCGCCGGCAGGCCTGCCCGTGTGATCCAGCCGACCGAAGACGAGGCGGCGGCCTATCGCAGCTTTAGCCTGCTCACCGCCAAGCCGGTGCTCTATGCCGCCAACGTTCCCGAGGATGAGATCACCTCCGGCAACCGGTTCGTCGACGCGCTCAGAACCGCGCTGGAGCGCGAGCAGGAGACCGCCGAGGTCGTGACCTTTTCCGCCAAGGTGGAGGCCGAGCTGGCGGAGCTCGCCCCGGAGGACCGGAGCGAGTTTCTCGACTCGCTCGGCCTCAGCGAGTCGGGACTCGACCGCCTGGCTCATGCGGCCTACCACCTGCTGGGCCTCCAGAGCTACTTCACAGCAGGTGAGAAGGAGGTCCGCGCCTGGACCGTCCACCGGGGGGACAAGGCGCCCGCCGCGGCCGGTGTGATCCACTCGGATTTCGAGAAGGGCTTCATTCGGGCGGAGACGGTGGCGTATGGCGACTTCGTTCGGGTGGGCGGCTGGAAGCCGGCAAGGGAACAGGGGCTGGCACGAGCCGAGGGGAAGGAATACGTGGTGCAGGATGGCGACGTGATGCTGTTCCGGTTCACGAGCTAGCGGAGGACAAGTCGTGCGCATTGGGGTCATGCTGCGGCACTACGACCAGCACGGAGGCGGCGTCCGGGTCTATACCCAGAGGCTGCTCCAAGCGCTGCTCGAGCTCCGTACCGGGCACCAGTTCGTCTTCCTCTATCGGAATCCGGCGTTGGTCGGCACGTACGCGTCCTGGCCGGAAGTCGAGGAAGTCGCCCTGCCGGCCCGGTCCGTTCTGAGCTGGGACCAGATTGCGGTGCCCTCCGCGGCTCGCCGGCTCGGCATCGACCTGCTGTTCAATCCAAAGTATTCGATACCGCTGCTGGCACCCTGCCCGTCGGTCTGGGTCTGTCACGGATTGGACTGGTACGTCATGCCCTGGGGCTCCCGGCTGACGGACCGCATGAGCCACCGGTTCCTGGTGCCCCGCTACGCCGCCAAGGCCGGAGCCATCCTCGCCGTTTCGGAAGTCACCCGTGAGCACGTCATGCACTACCTGAAAGTCGAGCCGGACCGGGTGGTGACGGTCTACTCCGGCGTGGACGACGTGTTTCGCCGGCCACTATCAGAGTCTCGCCTGAACCAGATCCGGCAGAAATACTCGTTGCCGGAGCGCTTTCTTCTCTATGCCGGAGCCATCTACCCGCCAAAGAACTTCACCCGTCTCGTCCGGGCCTACGCCCAGGTCGGACCCGGGCGCGGGATCCCCCTGGTAGTTGCAGGAGGAGAAAACCGGTTTCTCTCCCAGGGCGAGCTCGGGGAGCCTGAGGCCCTCGGCATCAGGGAATGGGTACGCTGGCCCGGCTGGATTGAGCAGGAGGACCTGGCGGGGTTCTATGCGCTGGCGGAAGCCTTGCTGCTGCCGTCGATCTTCGAGTCCTGTGGCCTTCCGGTATTGGAGGCCATGGCCGCGGGATGTCCCGTTGTGACCGCCGATCGCTATGGGACCAAGGAACTGGCTGAGGGCGCCGCAGTGCTGGTGGACCCGGAGTCCATCGAAAGTATCGCCACCGGTGTGCGCCAGGTGCTGGAAGACCAGTCCCTGCGCGCTGAGCTGGTGGCTGCCGGCCGCGAGCGCAGTCGTGCCTTCACCTGGCGCAGGTGCGCGACGGAAACGCTCGCCGTCCTCGAGCGGGTGGGTTCACGGCACCAGGAAAGGGCTGACAATGTGTGCCACCCCGGCTGATCCCATCGAGGTTCTGGTCAATGCCCGGCACCTGGCTGGTCCCCACACGGGGATCGAGGTGTACATGGAGCAGCTCCTGGGGGCGCTGGCCCGGAACGGCCGGGTGCAGCTCACCGCACTTTCCTGGGAGCCCCTGGGCCTCCGGCTGCCGGGACTGCGAGAAGTGTTGCCGGCTCGCCGGCCCAACCTTCGTCCTGGCTCGCTGCCGGCAACACTCTGGAAGCTCTGGTTCGATCAATGGCGGTGTTTGAGCGCTGTTGCCCCCGACCACGGCATCCTCTTCCATGGTATGGACGGGTTCCTGCCGTACTCTCTCCGCTCGCGCGACCGTTGCGTCGCGACCGTGCACGACCTCGGTTGGCACGTGCATCCCGAGCTGTTTGACCGGCGCATGCGACTCATGTACAACGCCCTCTTCCCGTGGGTTCGGCGGCGGGCCGATCGGTTTATCGCAGTCTCACGCTACACCGCGGATGACCTCATGCGGTGTGCCGGCGTGCCGGCATCGAAGATCGAGGTCGTTTATCATGGGCTCGATCCCGTTTTCACCAACCCGGCCGAGAGCCCCCCGCCCGCCGCGTCCTCCTCTCCTTACCTGCTCGCGATGGGCGGGATCTCCCCTGCCCGCAAGAACACTCGCCGGCTGATCGACGCCTTTACCCGCTGGCGGTCGCGGGGCGGGCACCGTGCTTCGTACCGGTTGCTGTTTACCGGTATCAGGCTCGATCAGGAGTACCTCCGGAACGGAGCGGCGGCCACACCCGAAGGTGTGTCGTTGCTGGGTTATGTGGAGAAGGCAGAGCTGCCCCGGCTCTACGCGGGCGCCGCCGCATTCCTTTATCCCGGGATCTACGAGGGGTTCGGGCTTCCGATCATCGAAGCTATGGCGTGTGGCGCGCCAGTGGTGACGTCACGGACGGGATCCGCGCCGGAAATCGCGGGAGGCGCCGCGATCCTGGTCGATCCTTTCGATGTCGAGAGCATCGTGGCGGGTATCGAGCAGGCCACGATACCGGAGGAGGCGGACCGGCTACGCGCCCTGGGATATCAACGGACGCCGCTGTTTGACTGGAGCTCCGCCGCGGCTGGGACTGTGGAGGTCTACCGACAGCTCGTACGGTGAAGAAGAGTCCAATGAGAGGAAGCAATTCGTGACCGAACGTCGCAAGCTGCGGATCGGACTGCTGCAAGACAGCGCCTACGCGAGCCCCTATGTGCGGGATCTCATCACCTGGGCCAGTCACCAGGATGATCTTGAAATCAGTCACCTCATCATCTACGCGCTGCCCGAAGAACCGAGGCTCAGCGAGTGGCGGCGAAAGTTTCTGCAGCACAAGCTCGGGGCCCTCAGAATAAGCGCTTTGCGGTGCATACAGCTGGTGGAACAGGCAGTTCTCCGGGTCTATTACGGAGGCAAGTACCGCGATCACACGCGCAAGTTTCCGGTCGATCATCTGGTTCCCCACACCCTGCACATCCGCCCGACCATCTCGAAATCCGGCTTTGTATACCGGTTCTCGGCGGATGAGGTCGCCACGGTGCGGGCTGCCGATTGCGATGTCCTCATCCGTGGTGGAAGTGCTATTCTCAAGGGCGAGATCTTGCAGGCGAGCACGTTTGGCGTCTTGTCGTTCCATCACGGGGACAACAGAGTCAATCGCGGAGGACCGGCAGGGTTCTGGGAAAGCTACCTCAAATGGCCGGCCACCGGCTTCATCATTCAGCGGCTTACCTCGGAGCTCGATGGTGGGGACGTCCTCGTTCGGGGATCCTACACGACCAAGTGGTTCTTCCTGTTCAACCAAGCCGCCTTGCTCAACAACTCCAATTTCCTTCTCCAGGACCTGCTGAAGAAGCTCGCGCGCGAGGGGGCGCTCCCCCCGGCCGAGGAGCCCTCACCGTACTCCGCCAAACTCTTTCGGACGCCCTCGATCCGGCACTGTCTCGGCTACATGGCCCGAGTCGTGGGTCGGTCCATCCGGAAAGTCGCCATTGCAGTATTTCCCTACCGGGAGCGCTGGTCCGTGTCCTACAGCTTTACCGGCTGGAGGGACGCGGTCCTGTGGCGAGCGATCACTCCAAAGCCACCCGCAGGACGGTTCCTGGCGGATCCTTTCGTGTGGCAGCACGAGGGAAAGACCTTTTGTCTGGTGGAAGACTATTCATTTCGCGAGAAAAAGGGCCGGATATCCGCATTCCAAATCGACAAACACGGCATCACCCAGCCTGAAGCGGTGCTCGTGGAACCGTTCCATCTGTCCTTCCCTTTCCTCTTCGAGTTCGATGGCACAATCTATATGTGCCCTGAATGCTGCGCGTCTCGCCAGATCCGGCTGTACCGGTCGATTGCGTTCCCCCACAAATGGGAATTCGTCAAGGCGATCATGACTGATGTGTCCGCCTCCGACACTATGCTCTTCGAAAAGGGAGGGCGCTGGTGGATGCTGACCAATCTCGAGCGCACCGGGCGGGGCGACTATCGCTCCGAGCTCTACCTATTCTCGGCCGCGTCTCCGCTGAGCGAGTCGTGGGTGCCTCATCCGGCGAATCCGATCAAGATCGACCCGGCGGGAGCCAGGAACGCCGGCCTGTTGCGGGACGGCGACAAACTCTACCGGGCCGGGCAGGTCCAGGGCTTCGACCAGTACGGCGTGGGCATTCGTCTGTTCGAGATTTGTTCGCTCTCGCTCGACGGCTACCGGGAGCGGTTGATCGCCGAGATCCGTCCTGAATTCCGGGAGGGACTGCTGGGAACCCACCATATTTCCAGTACCGGTGCGGTGACCGTCGTGGACAGCTACCGGCACGAGTTCATGTGGTAAAGGGGCGCAAAGGCTGATGCCACGATGGAGACCTATCATGAAGAGGTCAATGGCTCGGCCTCCCTAACTCGCCAGCAGTCACTCAACGTGACCAAGGGGTAGCACCCCCGCGCCGATCCCAGTAACTTCCTGCCCCCATATCTCCTCCCCGGCGTCCACACCAGGCCCGGGGC
This sequence comes from uncultured Gemmatimonadaceae bacterium, assembly GCA_964487785.1. Lineage (GTDB taxonomy): Bacteria > Gemmatimonadota > Gemmatimonadetes > Gemmatimonadales > GWC2-71-9 > CAVVWJ01. The sequence continues at coordinate 61,685 of CAZASU010000001.1, forward strand.
TACCAAGCCGGCAATTTTACCGGCAAGACCGAAGGAAGGTGTCATGACCCGTCAGTACGAGGTGGTCTATATCTTCGACAGTGCGCTCGAAGAGGCCGCCATCAACGAGCGCCTCACGCGCTTCAACGCCCTGATACAGAAGGAAGGCATCGAGCCTCCCCAGGTGAACCACTGGGGGAAGCGGACGCTTGCGTACCCCGTCAAGAAGCACGAGACCGGCTATTACGTGGTCTCCAAGTTCGATGCGGATGCCACTGCCCTGCCCGAGTTCGAGCGGGCAATCAAGCTTGAAGAAGGAGTGCTCCGGTTCCTCGTGGTCGTCAGCGAGGGCGCCCAGCCGGTGCCCGTGACCGCGGGCAAGAGTGACGAGGAGGACGACGAATGAGGCGGCCGCAGAAGACCTGCGCCATCTGCGAGTCCGGGGTGCGGGTGGTGGATTTCAAGGACGAGCGAACCCTGTCACGCTTTCTGACCGAGCGGGGCAAGATTCTGCCCAGCAGGCTCTCGGGCACCTGCGCCCGGCATCAACGCCAACTCAGCACCGCTATCAAGCGGGCGCGCATGCTGGCGCTGCTGCCCTACATCAAGGGGTTCGGCGGCTGAGCGCAGCGGGGCAGCGGGACAGCGGGGCAGCGGGACAGCCGATTGCCGCTGCACGGGCAGGCTGGGGCGCAGTGCTGGCCCTGGCCGGCTACCTGCTCCTGGCTCCGCCCGTCCTCCTGCTCGGTCCGCTGGCAGGGTTACTGCTTCTCAGCCGTCCCAGCACCTTGCGCGAGTGGCTCTGGCTTGCCGGAGCCGGCACCTGGTCGGCCGTGTGGTTGAACCAGCCCGGGGGCTTGGCGGCGCAGTTTGCTCGAGCCGGTGCGGTGCTGTTGGCCGGCATGTTCGTGGCCCTGACCGTATGGCGGCCTTCGGCCCGGTTCTCCCGGGCGCTGACCGCGACCGCTCTGGCCGGGGCGGCGCTGTTCATCTGGATGTGGCACCTGGGTCTGGAATGGGGGGAGATCCAGCGTGCGGTGGAACACAACCTCTGGACGTACAACCGGGAGCTCATCTCGCGGGTCAGTGAGGCCGCCCGATCCCGGCCCGGAACCGAGGGGATGCTCGACGAGATGTCTTCGGCGGTGCGCACCATCGGATCGATCTATCCTGCCCTTCTGATTCTGGGTAGCATCGGTGGGCTCCGCCTCGCCTGGACCTGGCACCACCGGATAGCCCGGCGCCCGATCGGTCCACCGCCGGCCCGCTTCACGGCCTTCCAGTTCAGCGATCAGCTGGTCTGGGGCTGGGTCGTGGGATTGGGCCTCTGCTTGCTACCCCTTCCCAGCCCCTGGGCATTCGCCGGCGGAAATCTGTTGTTGGTCTGGGCAGTTCTGTATGCCGTGCGGGGGCTCGCCGTGTTCTCCGCCGGCTCGGGCCGGGTGCCCGGCCCGGTGCTGGCGACACTCACCATCATCGCCATGTTTCTGTTGCCGTTCGTAGCGGCAGGGCTGACGCTGCTCGGCCTGGCCGACACCTGGCTAGATTTCCGACGTCGCCTCGTGCCGACGTCGGCCACTCGAGGGTAAGTCCATGATTGAAGTGATTCTGCGTGAGGACGTAAAAACGCTCGGCCGAGCCGGGGCAATGGTCCGGGTGAAGCCAGGCTATGCCCGGAACTATCTGCTTCCCCAGGGACTGGCCTACGAAGCCACCGAGGGCAACAAGAAGCGGATCGCCGCCGAGTCCAAGGCCCGCGCTTCCCGCGATCAGGCCGAGAAGACCGAGGCCCAACAGGTCGCCGCCACGCTGAACGCCGTTACGTTGAACCTCTCGGGCAAGGCCGGCGAGGAAGGCAAGCTGTTCGGGTCCATTACGTCCCAGGACATCGCCGACGCCCTGGCGCGTGCAGGCCACACGGTGGACAAGCGCCGGATCGAGCTCGAGCACCCGATCAAGACCATCGGCGAGCACGCGGTCACGATCCGGCTGCATTCCGAGGTCCATGCCCAGCTGCGCGTCACCGTCGTCGCGGAGTGACCCGCCGGGCATGACGGTCGGCATTGCGTACGTCGACGGTCCCCGCTTGGCGCGCTCCGTCTTCGCCGCCGCGGACTGGGTGGCGGCCGGGCGCGAGGAGATCAACCGCATCAACGTGTTTCCCGTTCCCGACGGGGACACCGGCACGAACTTCAGCCTCACCCTCCGCGCCGTCGCCGACGCTCTCAGAGCGCTCGGCGACGCTCCGCTTTCGGAGACCGCACGCACCATGGCCCGGGCCGCGGTGCTCGGCGCCCGGGGCAACTCCGGCATGATACTGGCGCATTTCCTCCTCGGCTTTACCGAGGCGTTGGGTGACCGCACCACCGCCACGGCACCGGAAATCGCCCGGGCCATCAGGCAAGGAGCCGACCGGCTCTACGAGGCGCTGGACGACCCTCGTGAAGGCACCATCCTGACTGTCGCGCGTGAAGCCGCCATCGCCGCCGAGCCGGTCGCCCGTGAGTCGCGCGACATCTGCGCATTCATGAAGCGGTTGCTGGAGGAGGGCGAGGCGGCCCTGGCTCGCACACCCGAGCTGCTGGCCGTGCTCAAGGAAGCCGGGGTGGTGGACGCAGGGGGGAAGGGCTTTGTGCGGATGCTGGAGGGCGTAGTCCGCTACATCCACGGCGATCCGGTTCTGGCGGGCGCCGCGTCGGATGAGCCGGTTGGGCCGCCCCTGTTTGCGGCCGCGGGGATGGATGTGGCCGCTGAGCGCGACTTCCAGTACTGCACCGAGGTTTTGGTGCGAGGTGAGGGCCTCCCGCCGGCCAACGAAGTGCGGGCGGCCATGCACGGGTTCGGCGGATCCACGGTGGTGGCCCTTATAGGAGACATTCTGAAGATCCATGTGCACACCGACACCCCCGATGCCGTCTTTAGTTATGCGTCACGTTGGGGCCGGATAGACAGCACCAAGGCCGAGGACATGCGGGTCCAGCACCGGCGGCTGGCCCATACCAGCCGCCGGGCGGTGACCATCGTAACCGACAGTTCCGCCGACCTGCCGGACTCGGTGCTCGACCAGCACGGAATCGTGCTGGTGCCGTTGCAGGTGATCTTCGGCAACTCCACCTTTCGGGACCGGGTGGAGCTCAAGCCCGAGGAGTTCTACCGGCGGCTACGCGGGACGGTGGAGCTCCCCACGACGTCGCAGCCCACCCCGGCGGCATTCATCACAGCCTTCCGGGACGCTCGGCAGGAAGCGGATGAAGTGGTGGCGGTGCTACTCGGGTCCAACCTGTCGGGCACGTTCGCCTCGGCCCAGGCAGCCATCCGGGCCGGCGGAGTGCAGGGCGTCCACCTGGTGGACACCCGCCTCGCGTCACTCGGCGTGGGCATGCTGGCGCTCCGCGGGGCCGAACTGGCGGAAATGGGGTGGTCGGGAGCGCAAATCGCGGCGGAGTTGATCCGGCTTCGGTCCCAGTCCGGTATGCTCCTGACGGTAGATCGGTACGACAACCTGCTTCGGTCGGGGCGGATCTCCCGCGGAAAGGCGTGGCTCGCGGGAATGCTGGACGTGAAGCCGATCCTCTCGTTCGATAGCGACGGTCACGTGGTGCCGGTCGAGCGGGTGAGAGGGCGTGAGAACCTTGAGGCACGGGCGCTGGCTCTACTCGATCGGCGCCTGACACCCCGTCCTCGAAAGCTGCGCCTCGGCGTGGCGCATGCCGATGCGCCTGAAGCGGCGGAGCGGATACGCGCCGCGCTGGTAGGGAAATACCAGCCCCAGGATTGCTTCGTGACGCTGGCAACCGGGGTGCTGGGCACCCACGTGGGGCCAGGAGCCTGGGGCATCTTTTATCAGGTCGACGGATGATTCGAGACCCACGCCTAGACCGGCAGGCGCAGTCGCAGCCCCCTGAGGCGCTTCGCCTTGCCTTGGGGGCCATACAGGATCTGAAGGGCAGCCAGCTGGTGGTCCTCGATCTTCGGGGGCTGAACGACGCTACCGATTACTTCGTGATTGCCTCCGGTACCTCGGATGCCCACGTCCGCGGCATTGCGCAGTCGGTGATGGACAAGCTGGACCGCCAGGGCCATCACACCCATCATGTGGAAGGATTGAACAGTGGTCGCTGGGTCCTGCTCGACTTCGTCGACTTCGTGATCCACCTGTTTCACCCGGAGACCCGCTCGTTCTATCAGCTCGAGCGCCTCTGGTATGACGCACCCGAGCTGCTGATCAGCTCCTCCTAGATCGAGGTAGTTATGCTCCGACGCGCCGCCCCGGCACTGATCCTCATGTTGCTCGCGCCGGGACTGCTATCCGCCCAGTACTTCGGACGGAACAAGGTCCAGTACAGCTCGTTCGATTTCAAGGTCATTCAGACCGAGCATTTCGACGTTTACTATTACGAACGCGAGCGGGTGGCTGCCATGGACGCCGCCCGCATGGCCGAGCGGGGATACGCTCGCCTGTCCAAGGTCCTGAATCACGATTTTCGCGAGCGGAAGCCGATCATCCTCTACGCGTCGCACTCCGACTTCCAGCAGACCAACGCCTTGGGCCAGGGTCCCGGCGAGGGAACCCAGGGCGCCACCGACTTCCAGCGGAACCGGAACGTTCTCCCATTCACCGGCAGCTACAAAGAGTTCGAGCACGTCCTCCAACACGAGATGGTGCACCAGTTCCAGTACGACACCTGGTCTCGGGGTCGTGCCGGCGGGGGACTGTCGACTCTCATCGCCATCAACCCTCCCCTCTGGTTCGCCGAGGGCATGGCGGAGTACCTGTCGATCGGCCCGATCAATTCGGAGACCGCGATGTGGCTCCGGGACGCGTCCCTGGAAGGCAATCTGCCCACCATCGAACAGATGACCCTCGACCCGTACAAGTACTTCCCCTATCGCTTCGGCCACGCCCTGTGGTCCTACGTCGGCGAGCGGTGGGGCGACGAGGCCGTGGGAGCCATCCTCAAGGGGACGCTCGCCGGCGGGGTTGATGGCGCCTTCCGCCGAACCATCGGCCTGACCCTCGACCAGCTCTCCACCCAGTGGCGCGATGCGGTACAGAAGAAGTACCTCCCCGAAATCGGGGCCCGCGCCAAGGCAAGTGCAGTGGCCTCCGCCCTGCTGACCGAGAAACGCTCGGACGGCACCTTGCACCTGGCCCCTGCCCTCTCGCCCGACGGCTCCCAGGTGGCGTACTTCAGCGAGAAGGACTTCTACTTCGTCGACTTGTACCTGGCCAACGGGACCACCGGCAAGGTGAAGCGGCGGATCCTGAAGTCGGGAATCAGCAGCAATTACGAGACTTACCGCTTCATCAATTCACAAGCCAACTGGTCGCCCGATGGGAAATACCTGGCCTTTGCGGCCAAGCGAGGCGCCCGTGATGTCATCGTCATCGTGGACGTCGCCCGCAACAAGGAGATCAAGCGGATCGACCTGAAGCTGAGCGGGGTCACGACCCCGTCCTGGAGCCCGGATGGCAAGCAGCTGGTCTTCACCGGCTACGACGGCGGGTTAAGCGATCTCTTCGTCGTTTCGCGCGATGGGAGCGGGCTCAGGCGGCTCACCCAGGACAAATACGCCGATCTTCATCCGGTCTGGTCGCCGGACGGGAAGTCGATCGCGTTCGCGACCGACCGCGGGGGGGAGACCAACTTCAGGACTCTGGCGGTGGACAACATGCGGATTGCCCTCTACGACCTGGACACCGAGTCCATCGAGGTGCTCGAGCCGGCGGATCGCAGCAAGAGCGTGAGTCCGCAGTGGGCCCCCGACGGGCGCTCGATCGCCTTCGTGTCCGACCGCAACGGGGTGAGCAATATTTTCCTGTATGATCTGGGCGAGAAGGCTATCTACCAACTCACCGACTTCTATACCGGAAGCCAGGGGATCACGCCTCTGTCGCCGGTCCTTTCCTGGGCTCAAGATGCCGACCGTCTGGCTTTTGTGTACTTCGAGAAGGGAAAGTACGACGTCTACACGCTGTCCAACCCGCGCTCGCTGAAGCGCCAGCCGTATCAGCAGCAGGCGCCGGACAGCAGCGGGTTGCTCGTCGCCACCACCCCCGCCCCGGCGGACACCAGCCGCTCGTTGCAGGTCCGGGAGGAGGTTCGTCCTCAGGTCGGCGAAGGTGGGTCGATCTACCGGACTCCGCAGGGCTTCCGCTCGTCGAGCGAGGTCGGCCGCACCGGTGACACGGCGTTCGTCGCTCCGCCGGTTTCCATTGCGGCGCTGCTTGACTCAGCCACCTACAATCTGCCGGACACGAGCGAGTTCACGGTGAAGGACTATCGGGTCCACTTCTCGCCCGATTACGTCGCGCGGCCCTCGATCGGCTACGCCCGGGACAACTTCGGGCGGGGATTCTTCGGCGGCACGGCTATCTCCCTGAGTGACATTCTTGGCAACCATCAGCTGATCTTCGCCGGCTCCATCAACGGCCGCATCAGCGAAGCGCAGGTGCTGGCGGCGTACGCTAATTTGAGCCACCGGATCAACTGGGCCGCCGGAATCTCCCAGGATCCCTACTACTTCCTCGAGCCCAGCGAGGTCCGATTCGACGATCCGGGGCCGGGGGAGAACACCTTTGTCACCAACGTTCGGCGTCTGGTGGTGCGCCAGGCCTTCGGGCAGGCCTACTACCCGATCAGCCGGTTTCAGCGGATCGAGGGCAGCCTGCGAGCCGCCAACGTGGACGATGCGGTGCTGAGCATTCTGGAGCCCTACAGCCGAGCAACCCTCAACCCGACGGACGACCCCACCCTCGAGACCAACAACCGGCCGGGGATCAACTACGTCCAGCCTTCGACGGCGCTGGTCTTCGACAACTCGCTGTTCGGATACACGGCCCCGTTCTACGGGCGCCGTTACCGGCTCGAGTTTGCCCAGACCCTGGGTGACTGGAAGTTCTCCCAAGTCACTGCCGACTACCGGCGCTATGATGGGATCGTGGGCCCGATCGTCCTTGCCTCCCGTGTTCTTTATTTCGGACGGCTGGGACGGGATGCCGCTCGGTTTCGCATTTTTGGCGGCAGCACCGAGCTCATCCGGGGCAACACCTCGGGCTCCTATCGGCGGAACGAGTGTGTGAACGCCAATGATCCCGGCACCCAGACCGGCTGCGCCGAGCTCGACCGGCTGGTCGGAACTCAGATCGGCGTGGCGAGTGCCGAGCTGCGGTTTCCGATCCTGACTCCGCAATTCGGCTTTCTTCCCGACGGCTTCCCTCCGATCGAGGGGGCCATCTTCTACGATATCGGCCTGACGTGGGACGACCAGAGCACCATCAGATGGAACCGCCAGAGCGGGGACGATCCCACTCGGGTGCGCACCCCGTCTCAGACCATCGGCTTTTCTGTGCGGACCAACCTGTTCGGCTTCGCGGTGGCCAGGGTGGACTATTCCATCCCCCAGGAGCGGCGCGGCGTGAAGGGGTTGTGGGCCTTTAGTCTGGGACCGTCGTTCTAGCAGCGGGGCGGCAGGGCGGCGGGGCGGCGGGGCAGAAAAGGCGATGATCTCCAATGTCCGAGGAGATCCTTCGTCGCGGAGCCTGCCCTGAGCGAAGTCGAAGGGCTACCTCAGGATGACACGGCCGTTTTCCCCTGACCCGCTGCCCCACTGCCCCGCGGCCCCGCGGCCCCGCTATCTTCCATCCCGTGAATCCCACAACCACTTTGCTGGTAGCCGCTTCGCTCTTGGCCGCCTGTGGGCGGAAGACGGAGTTGGCCACGGACCACGCTCCAGGTTCATCCCGCGGCATGGCCGGCGTGAGCGTCCTGAGAATTCCCCGCGAAGGTGGCGTGGCGCGGCTTTACCGTGTGCCTGCGCTGGACTCCGCCGCCTGGAAGCCGGCTGACCAGTTGCCCGCGATGGAGCGCCCGATCGGCGCGGACCCGGAGCAGGGCCTCGTGTTCGCCCTGGACCGCAAGAACAACGTCGTCGCACTCGACCTCGATACCCGACGAGTCCGGACCTACCTCGAGAATATCCGCTACGCCACGCTGGGCCCCGATGGAGCGCTGTACGCCGTGGATACCGGCGGCGCGGTGACTCAGCTGGTCCGGCGGACCCCGGTCCGGTTCCGATCCAAGCTGCAGGGCAAACCGACCCAGCTGCATGGCACCATGGATGGCGCCTTGGTATCGAGGCTTGGGGGCGACCGGCCCGCGCTGGAGTATCTGGGCCCGGACCAGGCACCGAGCTCCACCCCGCTACCCAAGGGTCAGGTGGCCGCCACCTTCCTCGGTGACCTGGTGGCCGTGGCGGCGGACACCGCCGTGGTGCTTTACGCTCCGCAGCGAAGATCCGAGCCGCGCTCTATTCCCGTTTCGGGTGATGCTCGGGCGGTGCTGTTCTCGCCCTCGGGGCACCGGCTTTACGTCGCCCGCGCGGCCGCGCCCCTGCTGGTGCTCGACCGACTCGACGGCACCCACCTGGAGGAGATCGAGCTTCCCGGCCCTGCTCGGGAGCTGCGGGGCGATATGTACGGCAGATGGCTGCTAGTCCGTCCGGAGCAAGGCGATTCGCTGTGGGTGATCGATGTGGGCACCGGGAAGTACGTCGGGTCTACCGCGGCACGCTGGAGCGACGACCTGCCCGCGGTGGCCCCTCCAAACACCTTGCTGATCCGGAAAGGAGCCGATCTGGTCGGCCTCGACCTCTCTGCCACCGGATTTGCCGAGCAGGGACGCATCCCAGGTGGTGCGGCCGATTTCTGGCTTCCGCTGGCCTGGCAGCCGGCCGGTGATCCCGAGCTTCCCTTCCAATCCGACTCGGCCCTCGCCGCGGCCGACACCGGACCCGCGCGGCCAACCGTCTATCTCCAGGTGAGCAGCTCGCAGAATCCCGTCTGGGCCAACGAGCTGTCGGCCAAGCTCAGCGCGGCCGGCCTTCCGGCTTCAGTGCTCACCCCGCGCCGCTCCGAAGAAGTCTACCGGGTGGTGCTTGGGCCTTACGCGACCCGGGAACAGGCAGAGGCAACCGGCCGGAAGATCGGCATGCCGTCGTTCGTCGTCACGGCTCAGGAAAAGTCCACGGGTCAGTAGCGTCACTCTCCCCACCGACAGGGATCGACGGCATGAAGCTCACCAAGCTGGAGCTCTCCGGTTTCAAGTCCTTCGCGGATACCGTCACCCTGACCTTCGAGGAGGGCGTCACCGCCATCGTCGGGCCCAACGGCTGCGGCAAGTCGAACGTCTCCGACTCGGTGCGCTGGGTGCTGGGTGAGCAGTCCGCCCGCCTGCTTCGCGGCGGCAAGATGGAGGACGTGATTTTCCAGGGCTCCGCCGCCCGCCGCCCGGTCAACGTCACCGAAGTCTCTCTCTTTCTCGACAACACCGACGGCGAGCTGCCCATCGCCTACCGGGAGGTCGTGGTCACCCGGCGGCTCTCGCGCTCGGGCCAGAGCGATTATCTCCTCAACGGCTCTCCGGTGCGGCTGCGGGACATCCAGGATCTCTTGCGCGGCACCGGGCTGGGCAGCGACGCCGGCGTGGTGATCGAGGCCAAGATGATCGACCTCCTGCTCTCCGACCGGGCCGAGGAGCGGCGATCGCTGTTCGAGGAGGCCGCCGGGATCGGCCTCTATCGCGATCGAAAGCACAGCACCGAGCGGCGGCTGGAGGAGACCGCCGTCGACCTCCAACGGGTGGAGGACCTGGTCGCCGAGGTGCAGTCTCAAATCCGGAGTCTGGCCCGTCAGCGCGGCAGGGCCGAGCGTCACGCGAAGCTGTCGGAGGAGAAGTTCGAGGTCCAGCTCACTCTCGCCCGGCGCCAGCTCGACCGCCTCAGGGAGGAGGCAGCAGGGATGGAGGCGCGCTTCGAGGTGCTGGCCGTTCTGTTGCCGGCGATGCGGCAGCGGCTCAGGGAAAGTGACCTCCGCCGCGATGAGTCCGCTCGCGCCCGCGCGACCGCCGAGGCGCAGCGGACCGAGATGACCCACCGACTCGCCGGCCTCCGGGTCGAGCTCGGCAAGCTCGATGGCGATCTGGCGCTCGCCGCCGAGCGACTCGCCAACGCCGCAGGACGGCGACTCCGTGCGGCCGAGGAGCGGACCGGCATGGAGCAGCGGGCGGCCACCGCCGCGACCGAGCAAGCGGGCGCCACGGAACACCAGGAGAGCGCCGCAGCTGAGCACGAGCGCATCCTGCAGGAACTGAGCGGCCGCGCCGAGGCGGAGGAGGAAGTCCGGCGCCGTCTTGCCGAGCAGCGAGGCACCGTCCGCCGGCTCGAGCAGGAGCTGCAGTCCAGCGCCCAGACGCTGAAGGCGCTCGAGGGTGAGCGCACTGCGCTCGAAGGTGAGCTGGCCTCGCTGCGGGAGCGCGCCGCACAAGCCGCAGTGCGACGCTCCACCCTCCAGCAGGAGCTGGCCGGGGCGGAACGGCGTCGGGACACCGCGCTCGAGCGAGCCGGCTTCCTGACCCAGGAGACCAGGCGCGCGGCGGCCGCCGCCGAGCATGCCCGCCATGCCCTCGCGGAAACTCGCGAGCATGAGGCCATGAATCGGGCCGAGCGACGCCAGTCAGAGGAAGCTTTGGCCCAGATGACGGCTCGCAGGCAGGCTCTGGAGGAGTTGGAGCGAGACCGCGTGGGACTGGCCCCCGGCGCCGCGGCACTGCTGGCGGCGCGGGACAGGTTCGACGGCGGGGTGCTCGGGCCATTAAGTGATTTCGTCAGCACCGGGCGGCAGGACGCCGAGCTGGCCGAGCGGCTGCTGGGTGACTGGATGCACGCCGTGCTGGTCCGGAGCGAAGATACGGTGAAGGCCATCCAGTCCTGGCACGAGGAGTACCAGCCCGGCGCGCTGGTGCTCCTCCCGCTCGATCCAGGACCCATCAACGCCTCCGGGGCCCAGCCGGTGGACGAACGGTTGCGGGCCGAGGAGCCCGCGGCAGGCTGGGTCCGTGCTGCACTGGCGGGCTCGGAGGTTCTCGACGACTCGGGCCGGATCCTCCGCCGGGCGAGCGGCGCCATTTTTCTCTCCGGCGCCGGCGCGCCGTCCGGTCCCCTCCGCCGCCGCGCCGAGCTCGCGGCCCTGGCTCAGGAGGTGGCCCAGGCCGAGGCATCGCTGGCCCAGGCCGGCGAGGCCCTGCGCTTCACAGTCGAACGGTTGGCCGAGCGGGAGCGCACGCTGGCGGAAACCGTCGGCGCCGCCGAGCGGGCCCGCGACGCGGAGCGGCAGGCCCTGGCCAGCCGTGACGACGTGGTCCGGGTGGTCGGCAATCTCGCCCGCGAAGCGGCCGACTCCGACGCCCAGCTCGACCAGATGACGGAGCGCGTCACCCGATCGGAGCAACGGCTGGCGGAGATCGATGCGGCCCTGGTCCAGGGCGAACTGAATCGGGGCCTGGTCGAGCAGGAGCTCGGGACCTCTCGCAGCCTGCTGGCTGAGCTTGAGGCTGATCAGGAGGACGCCCGTGAGCAGCGGGCCCACTGGCAGGTGCAGGAGGCGCATGTAGCCGGAAGTTTGCGCGGCGCCACCGAGCGGCTCGAGCGGGCCGGTCGCGCTCGCGGGGAGGCCGAAGAGAGGGTTCGCGCCCTGATCGAGGAGCTTACCCGGTTGGATGTCGATACCGCCTCCGTGGCGGCACAGCAGGCCGAATGGCTCGAAGCCCGAGCCGAGCGACGGGTTGCCCTGCAGGAGCTGGAGGTCGCGAGCGCGGCTGCCGAAGCTTCCCTGGCCAATGCCGACGCCACGCTGGCGGCAGCGGAGGAGAACCTCGACGCCAGCCGCGTCGAACTCGAGTCCGCCGGTGACGAGAACCATGCCCTCCAGGTGCGGCTCACCGAGGCCACCGGGTTGCGGCGATCCATCGTGGAGAGAGTCGAAGCCGAATGGCACAAGCCGTTCGATCACCTCATGGCGTCGGCGGTGCTGCTCGACCTGGATCTCGAGATCCTGGAGTCGGAGGCGGCCCGCATCGTCGCGGCCCTCGATTCGATTGGGCCCGTCAACCCGCTGGCGGTGGAGGAGCACGCGGAGGAGACCAAACGGCTCGAGTTCCTTACCGCCCAGCGCGATGACCTGATCAGCGCCCGGCAGTCGCTCCTTCAGGCCATCCGCGAGATCGATGGAACGGCCCGGACCATGTTCCTCGAAACCTTCATCGCAGTGCAAGCCAATTTTTCGAAGGTCTTCCACACTCTCTTCGGGGGCGGCGAGTGCGAGCTGAGGCTGGCCAATCCGGACGACCCGCTCGAGAGCGAGATCGACATCCATGCGGCCCCCCGGGGCAAGCGAACCCAGCGGATCCACCTGCTCTCGTCCGGTGAGCGCACCCTGGTGGCAGTCTCGCTCCTCTTCAGCATCTATCTCACCAAGCCGAGCCCCTTCTGCCTCATGGACGAGGTAGACGCTCCGCTGGATGACGCCAACGTCGGCCGGTTCACCCGCTTGCTCGAGGAGTTCAAGGTGGACACCCAGTTCCTGGTCATCACTCACAATCCCCGGACGATGCAGGCAGCGGATGCTGTCTACGGGGTGACCATGCAGGAGCCAGGAGTGTCCTCAATTGTGGGGGTGAAGCTGGGGGAGCGGGAGCACGTCTAAAAAAAGGTCGAGGGTCTGGGGTCAAGGGTCTATGGTATTGACTCGACGCGCCCCTCATGACCTCGTCCAAGTGGCACGTAGCGTGCATCATTAGACTCTAGACTCTCGACCCTAGACCCTAGACCTTCCGGAGTTCCAGCCCAGAATGCTCATCGTCATGCGCCATGGCGCAGCGGAAGAAGAGATCCAGCGCGTCGCCGCTACCATCGAGGAGATGGGGTATCAGGCGCGGCCTATGCCTGGCAAGCAGCGCACCACGGTCGGTCTCGTTGGCAACGACGGACGGGTGGACGGGTCCCGCCTCGCCGCACTCCCCGGAGTGCAGGAAATCATCCACGTCACCAAGCCGTACAAGCAGGTGTCCCGGGAGTGGAAGGCGGACTCCACCGTCGTCCGGCTTCCCGGTGGGCTCTCCGTTGGCGGCGACGAGGTCGTGGTCATGGCGGGACCCTGCTCGGTGGAAAGCGAGCGGCAGATCCTCGATGCCGCGTGGGCGGTACGCGAAGCCGGAGCCACGGTGCTCCGCGCGGGCGCGTACAAGCCACGCAGCTCGCCTTACTCGTTTCAGGGCCTGGGGCGCGCCGGCCTCAAGCTGCTCGCGCGGGCCCGGGAAGAAACCGGCCTGCTCATCGTCACCGAGGCGATGGACGGCGAGGAGATGGACTTCGTTGCCGAGACCGCGGATATCATCCAGCTCGGCGCCCGGAACATGCAGAACTATTCGCTGCTGAAACGGGCCGGCCGCTCCGGGAAGCCGATTCTGCTGAAGCGAGGTCTCTCTGCCACGATTCAGGAGCTTCTGCTATCGGCGGAATACATCCTCGCCGAGGGTAATCCGAACGTCATCCTGTGCGAGCGGGGGGTTCGTGGCTTCGATCCCGCCACCCGCAACATCTTCGATCTGAGCGCCATCGCCGTGGTGCACGGCCTCTCCCATCTCCCCATCCTGGCCGATCCGAGCCACGGCACCGGCCACCGCGACATGGTCATCCCGATGGCGCGCGCGGCGATTGCTGCCGGCGCCGACGGGCTGCTGGTCGAGGTGCACCCGAGCCCGGACTGCGCCCTCTCGGACGGGGCGCAGAGCCTCTACCCGGAGCAGTTCGATCGGATGATGAAGGAAATCAGGCTCATCGCGGAAGCGATCGGCCGGCGGGTGGCGGAGCCGGCAGGGATCCGCGCATGATGGGCCGCCTACTGATCCTGCTTGCGCTGGCGGGCACGACCGCGGCGGAGGCCCAGGATGGGGGAGAGGTCATCGGCCGTGCGGCGCGAGTGTATCGATCGCTGGCCAGCCTTCAGGCCGACTTCGAGCAGGTGATCGACAACCCGATGATCGACAGTGCGGAAAGCAGGGGAACCCTGGTCCAGGCGGGCAACGCCAAGCTCGCCATGCGCTTCACCGATCCGCCGGGCGAAGCGATCGTCATCGATGGCAAGCACGTCTGGGTCTACACCCCGAGCACCGTACCAGGCCAGGTTCTTCGTCTCAAGGTGCCGAGCGGTGGTCCCACCTACGGCTACAATCTTCTCGCCTGGCTGCTCGACCGCCCGGCCGAGCGCTATCGGCCGTCGTATCTGCGCAGCGAACGAGTGGGCGGCCGCACCACCGATGTCATCCGGCTGGTGCCGGCGGTTCCCGACATGCCGTTTACCGAGGCAGTGATCTGGCTCGACCGGGAAGACGCCCTCCCTCGCCGGCTCGAGATCCACGAGCAGTCTGGCGCCACCCGGACCCTCCGCCTCGCCCGGCTCCGGGTCAATCAGAAAGTGCCGGAGCGAACCTTCACCTTCAAAGTTCCCGCCGGCGCCAGGGTAATCGATCAGTAGGGGCAAGCCTGCCCTGAGCTTGCCGAAGGGCCCGCGTCGCCCCTACTTCTGGTCGAGCGCCGCTTCCACCCGCTCCGCCGCACTTTCGCTGAGACCTGCCTCCCGAGCAAGCGTGATCGCTGCCCGGCTCAGCGTGCGGTACAGCGTGCGATCCTCGGCGCTCAGCGCCTTGAGGTGGGCTCGAATAGTCTGTTCGTCACCCCGACGCACCGCGCCGGTCAGCGACGCCGCCGGCCCCAGGGCGTTCAGGTTGGCAACCGCCCCGCCGAGAAGGGGCAGGTAGATACGGGCCGCAATGTCGGCCGGCACTCCCGCGGCCCGTGCGAGCCGCTCCGCCACCCCAACCAGCGCAACGGTGTAATTGGCCACGAACGCCGCTCCCGCGTGATAGGCCGGCTTGGCCGCGGCCGGAATCCGCACCGGAATCATCCGGAGCGTATTGGCCAGCCGCTCAGCGGCTACCAGCGCGCGATCGTCTCCCTCGATCCCCACGTACGCGCCTTTCAGCCGCTCCGCGGCTGTGGCCGCTTCGGCGACCGACTGGAGCGGATGGAACGAGCCGCACGCCGCACCACTCTCCTCCAGCGGCAGCAGCGCGTTTCGGTCCAGCAGTCCGGAAAGGTGGAGAACCACCTGATCCCGCGCGATGGCACCCTCGGCCGCGAGCTCGGCGGCCACCGCCCCGATCGCGTCATCCGGCGTTGCGATGAGCACGAGCTCGGCCCCGGCCGTTGCTTCGGCGCGGCTTCCCTGGTGCAGCATCAGGGGAGGCGTGACGTCGCGCGGGGTTCGAGCCACCAGCGCGATCTTGTAACCCCGTCGCTTCAAGGCCAGACCGAGACCCTGCCCCATTCGCCCTGCCCCAATGATCGTCACCCGTGGCTGCGACACCCGTACGCTCCTCTGAAGGCTATTGGCTATTGGCGAATCGCCCATAGCTCACAGCGTTTTTGTTGTAACGCGCGAGCCCGGCCGGCCATCGATGGCCGACCGGGCTCGGAGAGTAAATAGTCCCTGCTGTCCCAACCCTAGTTCTGGGCCGGCGCCGGGGACCCGCTCGCTTGGGCCAGGCCCAACAACTGCTTCGGCGTCTGCGCCTTACGCAATAACCCCAGGGCGGTCTGCATCTGCAGATCCCGCGTCGCGCGTCGACGGAACTCGGCCGGCCGCCCGAACACATAGCGCGCGATCTCATAGCCGAGTTGCTCGTCGATCAAATTGCCGGCGCCATTGAACACAGCGGGGGTCATCTGGATGTCCTTGGCGCGGAGCCGCTGGTACACCTGCTGCCGCATTTCCGGGGTCACCTTGAATGACTCGGATTTGACGCCGTGGGTCTTTTTGGCCTCCAGCGCGATGGTCGTGAGCGCGTCGCGATATTGCGGCAGGCTGTTGCCCAGAGCCTTGGCAAAGTCACGCTCGGCACTGGTCAACGAATCGGGACGGATCACGAGGTCTGGCACGATCCCTCCGCCACCCCGTACCACCCTTCCGGCGTCGGTGTGGAAGATCGGCCGCTCCTTCAAGGCCGAGTCAGTCGACTCCTTGTCCGGGGCGCCGAGGACCGTGTCGGCGATCACCGCCAGCGCCGCCTGAGAGGCCTGGTCTTCCTCGTCCTTGGCGATCCGCTGAATGGTTCGGCCACTGGGGGTGAACCAGCGGGCCGTGGTCAGCTTCAGCGCCACGCCTTCGCCCAGCGGGAACAGGGTCTGAACCAGCCCCTTACCAAAGGTTGGAGCCCCTACCACAACCGCCCGATCATGGTCCTGCAAAGCCCCCGCAATGATCTCGGCCGCACTGGCGGTTCCATCGTTCACCAGAACCACAATCGGCAGATCCGGCCAGGCCTGCCTGGCTTCGTCCATGAATTCCTTGGTCGAGCCCCGGGCGCGGCCTCGGGTCGAGACGATCTCCTGACGGGTGTCGAGGAAGAGATCCGCCACCTTGACGCCCTGGTCGAGCAGGCCGCCCGGATTGCCCCGCAGATCCATGATGAGCGACTTCATTCCCTTGCCCTTCATGCCCGCGATTTCCTGGCGCAGCTCCTCCGCGGAAGTCTCACTGACAGGATTCAGGGAGATGTAGCCCACCCCGCCGTCGAACATCGTACCCGGCGGCACCGACCGCATGTGGATCTGAGCCCGCGTCAGGCGATACTTGATGGGATCGGCGATCCCACCACGGCGAATCGTGATGGCGATCTTCGAGCCCGCTTCGCCCCGAAGCGCCTTCACAGCCTGATCGTTCTTCCATCCCTCGGTCGATTTTCCATCGACCTCGATGATCTGATCGCCAGTTTCGATGCCCGCCCGCTCGGCCGGTGTCTCCGGCAATGGGGCCACCACCGTGATCCACCCGTCCCGCACGTCGATCTGGATGCCAAGTCCGGCGTAGTTGCCGGAAGTCTGCTCGGTGAGCGCCTTGTAGTCGTCCCCGGTCAGCAATACCGAGTAGGGATCCATGAGCTGCTCCAGCATCCCTCGCGTAGCCTTCTGGTACAGGTCGGTCTCGCCGATCGAATCGACGAAGTAGGTGTTGACGTGACCCAGGACGTCGTCGAACAGCCGGGCCTGCTGGTAGACGTTGCCATCACTGGCAGCGCCCCGCTGCAGCAACCAGCCGCCGCTGAAGAAGGAGATCAACGCCACCATTCCGATCACGCCCCAACGCTGCTTCATATTCGCCTCCACTCCCGCAGAATAGCTGCCACACTCATTCCATAGTGATCGGGGGTGACCCCCTGTCCGCCCCCCTCGAGGAGGAAGACAACCTCGGGCCTAGCTCACTGTTCGGTATACGCTTACCCGACCGCGGACTGAAAAGCCGCCGGAGCGGCATTGCGAATCTCCGTCCACGCGACCTGCAAGAGCTGGTCCGGGGGTAGGCGTGCATCTAAATGTCGCACCCCTCTACCCTTGACCGCTAGGTAGTACTCGACCACGCGACGGTGAAAATCCACGCTCTCCCGGTCGAGCCGGTCCTGTCGCTTCCCCGCGGCGAGTTGCCGGGCCTGACCGAGTTCGGGGGTCAGATCCAGAATCAGCGTCAGGTCTGGTTGGACGCCAAGGGTGGCGGCCTGGTTGGCCGCCTGAACCATGGCGGGATCCAGTCCCCGACCCGCCATTTGATAGGCCTCGGTCGAGAGCGAAAACCGGTCCGAGAGCACAACTCGCCCGGCCGCCAGGGCCGGCTGGATGACGGTCTGCACCAGATCGGCTCGAGCGGCCAGGTAGAAGAACAGCTCCGCCACCGGTCCGACCGGGTGCTCCGGGTCGAGGAGTGCCTGTCGCGCCATTTCGGCGGCCCTGGTACCCCCCGGCTCGCGCACCACCACCGGCTCGACCTTGCCCGCTCTGATGCGCTCGGCCAGCGGGCCGATCAGGGTTGACTTGCCTGAGCCCTCCGGCCCCTCCACAACAACGAAGAAGCCGCGACGGCTCATCCCAGAGTGATGATGCTGCTGGTGGCTCCCTTTTCCATGCCGTCACTGATCTGCTGGTTGACGCGTTGCATCAGCTTCTCGAAGTTCGAGCGCGCGACGACATAGGCCTGGCCGGCCGGGCTCATTTCCAGATCGCGGATCGCGCCCTCGTACGATTCAGCAGTGGCCTGATCGGGCATCTGGCCGCGGGAGACCACTTGGTCGACCTGGCGCGCGAGCGTCTGTATCTGGTCCAGCTTGGCCACCGTCTCCTTGTCTTCCCGCAGCGCGGTTTCCGCCCGCCGAAGCGCCTGGTATTCCGCCGACTGGCCAATCTGACGACCCAGATCCTGCGCCTTTTCCCAGATCACCTTGTGTCGCTCCTCTGCGCGAGCAGGTATCGCTCGCGGCCGAATAGGTCCATATGAACTGTCACCCGACTCCAGCCGAACGCTGAGGCCTGCCCAGCCGTTGCCGCAGCCCGGGAGCAGTCCACCTCCAGCGCCAGCCATCCTCCCGGCCGCACTACCTCACGTCCCTCATCCAGCAGGCGCGTCGTAGCCGCCATCCCATCCTTCCCACTCACCAGTGCCATGGCCGGCTCCCAATCCCGCACCGAACTCTCCAGTGATGAGTACTCGGCCACTGTAAGATAGGGGGGGTTGGAAATCAGCGCGTCGAGTGTGCCCTGCGCGAGCGGCGCACAGAGGTCGGCCTGGACCAGGTTCACCCGTACTGCCGCCAACGCCCGGTTCTGCCTGGCGAGGCCCAATGCCTCGGCGGAACAGTCGGTAGCGGTGACCTGCTCGTAGGCGCCTTCCAAAGCCAGGCTCAGGGCGATGCATCCGCTACCGGTGCCGATGTCCGCAACCCGCCCGCTCCGCACCCGCTGGAGCACCAGCTCGACCAGGCCTTCGGTCTCCGGCCGCGGAATCAGTGCCCGCGCGTCGCTCGCGAGAGAGAGGCGCCGAAATCCGCTGTGGCCGGTGATGTGGGGCAGCGGCTCGCCGCGAGCCCGGCGCGAGATGGCGTCGTGAAAGCGTAAGGCCTCGGGCGGGTCGACCGGGTGCTCCCGCTCGAGGAAAATCTGGGCGGGAGGGCGGTGGCCCAGCTCGGTCCAGATGCGGATGGCCTGCCGCCTGGGCTCGCGCTCTCCCGAGCGACGCAGTTGCTCGGCACCATCATCGATCAACGCCCCCAGCGATACCGCGAGCTCAGGCATCGATGAGTTCCTGACGGCTCGCCATGCGAAGCGCGTCGACCATCTCGTCCAGGCCGCCATTCAGCACATCGGCCAAGTTGTGGACCGAGAGGTTGATCCGATGGTCGGTGATCCGGCTCTGGGGAAAGTTGTAGGTGCGGATCTTGGCCGAACGATCTCCGGTCCCGACCATGGCGCGCCGGTCCCGCGAGCGAACAGCCTCCTGCTCGGCGAGCATCCGATCGAATAGCCGGGCCCGCAGGACCTCCATGGCCTTGATCTTGTTCTGGAGCTGCGATTTCTGATCCTGCTGACTCACCACCACGCCGGTCGGCAGGTGGGTGATGCGGACCGCGCTATCGGTGGTGTTGACACTTTGTCCGCCGGGCCCAGACGACCGGAACACGTCGATCTTGAGATCCTGCGGGTCGATCTTGATGTCCACCTCTTCGGCCTCGGGCAGCACCGCGACGGTGGCGGCCGAGGTATGGATTCTCCCCTGCGTTTCGGTGGCGGGAACCCGCTGCACCCGGTGAACCCCCGACTCGCGGCGGAGCAGGCCGTACGCTTCCGCACCCCGCACCGCCACGATTGCTTCCTTGATTCCGCCGAGAGATCCCTCGCTGAGAGAAATCGGCTCCCAGGACAGACCGTGGCGCTCGCTGTACCGCTGATACATCCGGTAGAGATCGGCTCCAAACAGGGCGGCCTCGTCCCCTCCGGTGCCGGCCCGAATTTCCATGATCGCGTCGCGGTCGTCATGCGGGTCGCGAGGCAGCAGGAGCTCGTGGAGCTCAGCTGTCAGCGCCGTAATCTCCGCCGGCAGTCTGGCCATATCGGCTTTGGCTAATGCGACAAGCTCGAGGTCCGGCTCTTCAGCCAGTCCCCGAGCCTGTTCGAGTTCATCCTGCAGCCGTGCGAGGCGCTCGGCGAGTCGGACCACCGGGGCCAGCCGGGTGTGTTCCCGGCCGAGAGACCTCAGCTTGTCGGAGTCCTTCCCAACGCCCGGGTCGGCGAGGGCCCGGGCGACCTCCTCCGCCTGCAGCAGCGCCTGGCGGAGTCGGGCCTCCATGGCTTACTCCTTGGGCGTTGTAGTCGCCGGCTCCGTTGCGTACCTCCGGCGGAACCGATCTACCCGGCCGGCGGTGTCCACGAGACGCTGCTTGCCCGTAAAGTACGGATGGCACTGGGCGCACACCTCCACGTGGATCGACGTGGCGGTCGAGCGGGTCTCGAATTGATTGCCGCAGGCGCACTGAACCATGAGCTTGCGGTATGTCGGGTGAAGATCGACCTTCATTTGGTGCTCCTCGGTTGGCGCTAAGCCCTTCAATCTAGACGGCTTCGGGTAGCTCAGGCAAGGTACCCCTTCCAGCCGCAGGACCCATGTGCCCGCAATTTCCCGCCGTCCCTGCAGGCGACTTCGATTGACAGCCTCTCAGGCCGCAAGTATGCTACCCCCAAACACTTCCACTAACGAGAGGCGCGAGTGGCATTGTCCCCGATGGAGGTCCTGCGGAAGGTCCCCCTCTTTTCCGGACTGGGAGAGGCCGATCTGGGTGCGTTCGCTGAGCTGACCCGGGAGCGCAGCTACCCCAAGGGTAGCGTCATCGTTTTCGAGGACGACCCTGGCGACGCACTCTTTCTGGTGGCGGCAGGGCAAGTCAAGGTAGTGCTGATCGCCGAGGACGGACGCGAGGTCATTCTGTCGGTGCTCGGAGAAGGCACCTTCTTTGGGGAGATGGCGGTGATCGACGAGGAGCCGCGGTCAGCCCACGTCATCGCGATGGACGACTCCAGCCTGCTGGTGCTTCGGCGCGAGGACTTTCACGCCCGGCTTCGAAATTCGCCCGAGGTGGCGATCGCCCTGCTCAAGGAGCTCTCCCGCCGCCTTCGACGCGCGGACGAGAAGATCGGGAGCCTCGTCCTGCTCGACGTGAACGGGCGCGTGGCTCACCTGCTGCTCCGGATGGCGGAAGACGAAGGTGGCGACCGCATCACCCGCAAGC
>CAZASU010000002.1:0-70425 GCA_964487785.1 uncultured Gemmatimonadaceae bacterium
ACACCCTGGTGGCATTCAAGCAGATGCTCCGTGTGGCACCGACCAACCAGAAGCTTCGGGAAGAGCTCTTCAAATACTTCCTCCAGTCAGGCCACCCGGAGACGGCTCGTGAGGTCGCCGACGAGGGACTTAAGCTCGATCCATACAACGCCGACCTGTATGACCTCAAGAGCAACGCCTGTCTGTTCCTCAGCGACTTCAAGTGCGCGGTCGACGCCCTGGAGACGATGTATGCCACCGACTCCACCAAGGCCGACACGCTCTTCTTCACCAAGATCTCGGCGGCGGCGGCGGAAGGTGAGAAACCCGATACCGTCCGGCTGCTCAAGTGGTCGCAGATCGCCTCCCGGAAGTACCCGGACAATCTGACCCTGATGGGTTATCTGAATCGCGCGTATTCGCTGTCCGGTTCGGTGGACAGTGTCGTCTCGGTCACCAACCGGATCATCGCCAAGGACACCACCGCGGTGGTGCCCGCCCTGGAAGCGGCCAAGGCCCTGGTCGATGCGAAGCGCCCCAAGGAGGCCGTACCGTTCCTCGAGTTTGCGATTGCCCATGGCGACGCACAGGCCAAGGAAAATGCGGCGGCTCTGCTCTACACCGCTGCCGCCCCCTTGCTGCAGGAACCCCAGGACCTGGAAGGCGCGGCCGAGCTGCTGCGGCTGGCGGTCACGTCGTCCAATCCGACTGGGAAGGTGTACCCGGCTGCAAACTACCTGCTGGGTCTCGCCACGCTGTTCCAGGTGCCCAAGATCGACAAGGTGGCCGAGAAGCAGAAGTCGTGCGACCTGGCCAGGCAGGAGCAGACCCTGCTCGCTGCATCCGATTCCGCGCTGACTGCGGGACGGTCGGTCAATCCCGAGGCGGTGGACAAGAATCTCGGAATCATCAAGCAGTACCGGCCGCGCATCGCGTCGATGCTGAAGGCGTACTGTAAAGGGAAGTGAGCTCCCGGCTATTGGTTATGGGCTACTCCGTGTCCATTACGGCGCAACGCCAGAGCCCAATAGCCAATAGCCAATAGCCAATTGCCAATAGCTAATAGCCAATAGCCCATAGCTCCTATATATTCCGCCCTCCGTTCAGGGGGCTGTAGCTCAGCTTGGTTAGAGTGCCGCACTGTCACTGCGGAGGTCGCGGGTTCGAGCCCCGTCAGCCCCGCTCGCCCTGATAAAACCCTCACCCCGTCCGAACGGACGGGGTGTTGTGTTTCGGCCAGTCAGAGGCGCTGATGCCCGATCAGAATTCACCGTTTCACGCACCGGCGCTCCTCGTCCCGGTTCTCGCCGCGGCCCGCGGAGCCAGTCGAGCCGTGGACGCCACCCTGGGTGACGGCGGGCATTCGGCAGCCCTTCTGGATCAGGGGATCGAAGTGCTGGGCATCGACCGGGATCCGGATGCTTTGGCGGTGAGCCGGGCTCGGCTGGGTGACCGGGGGATTCGCTATCTCCTGGCTTCCTATGCCTCGACCGAGGCGCTGGCGGCAGTCGCGGAGTTTGGGCCTGACTTCGTTCTGCTCGACCTGGGGGTTTCGTCCCGCCAACTGGACGAGGAGGCACGCGGATTTACCTTCCGTCCTGGTGCGCCGTTGGACATGCGCATGGGTCCAACCGGAAGCTCCGCAGCCGACATACTGAACATGGCAGACGAGCGGACTCTCGAGGCCCTCTTCAGGGACTATGGCGACGAGCGCCGGGCGCGCCGCCTGGCCTCCGAGGTCGTGCGGCGCCGGGCGCGACGACCGTTCGCCACCAGCGACGATCTGGTGAATGCCATCCGGGCCACCCTCGGAGCCAAGGCTGGGCCGTCTGAATTCGCCCGGCTCTTTCAGGCGGTGCGGATGGCCGTCAATGATGAGCCCGGAGAGCTCGAGCGGGCCCTGACGGCGTTCCGCGACGCCCTCAAGCCAGGCGGCCGCCTGGCGATCATTACATATCACTCCGGTGAAGACCGATTGGTGAAGCAATCATTTCGAGACTGGGCTCGGAGCTGCGTGTGCCCGGCGGAGCTTCCCATCTGCATCTGCCGCGGCCGGTCGTTGGGCCGGTTGGAGCCCCGCAAGCCAATCCTACCCGAGCCGGCCGAGTTGGCGGCGAACCCGCGAGCCAGGAGCGCCAAACTGCGGATCTTTCAGGTTGATGAAGCCGCTTAAGGGCCGCCACTGGGTGCTGCTCTGGCTCTTGATCTTTCTGGGAGGAGCCGTGGCGGTGGTGACCCGTCAGACCGCCGGTCTGCGCACGGCGCGCCGGCTCCACGACCTGCGCGAGGAGCGCGGCGGCCTCGAAGCCCGCCGGGCCGAGCTCGAGCGCCGGATCCGGGTTGCCTCCAGCCGTCAGGTCCTGGTCCCGATGGCAAAACGCACCTTTGGCCTGCATGAGCCGGCTGATTCCGAGTTCGTGTTGTTCCCGGTTCCGGCGGCACCGCGCCTGAGCGTCCCCTGATGGCTCGGCCCCAGGCGCGTATCACCGCAATCCAGTTCGGCTTCGCGTTGGGCGTCATCGCCATCCTCGCGCGGGCGGCGCAGCTCCAGTTGATGCAGGGCGGCCGGTGGGCGGAGCAGGCCCAGCGGCAGCGGACTGAACGCACCATTCTTCCCGCCCGGCGGGGCGCCCTGTTCGACCGCAACGGGGTGCCGCTCGCGGTCAGCCAGGAGTTCTACCACGTTGGCGTGGCGCCGAACGAGTTGGCTGATGCACAAGCCGTCCAGCTGCTGAGCCGGCATCTGGGCGTATCCCGAGCCGCGCTCGAGCGCGATCTCCGAAGCGGCAAGCGATGGATCTACTTTCACGGGCCCTTCACTGCCACGCGGGTGCAGCCGCTACGCCGCCTCCCTGGCGTCCACCTTACCGGTGACTTCCAGCGGTTCTATCCCTCCCGGGCGCTGGCGCGCCCCATCATCGGTGGCCTCTCGCCGGACGGTCCCGCTGGAGCCGCGGGATTGGAGCTCTCACTCGACTCGATTCTCACTGGCGAGCCCGGCGAGGCGGTGCTGCTCAAGGACCGGGCAGGCCTCAGGTACGATTCACCCTCCCGGCTGGTCCGCGAGCCGGTCCCGGGGAACAATGTGATTCTCACCCTGGACGCGGAGCTGCAGGAGATCGCCGAGCGCGGGCTCGATGACGCGCTGGCGGAGATGAAGGCCGATGGGGGAGACGTCGTCTTTCTCGACCCGACCAACGGTGAGCTGCTTGCGCTGGCATCGCGCCAGGCGCGCGCATCCGGCCTCGGATCGGTGCGCGCCTCCACCTTTACCGACCCATTCGAGCCTGGATCCACCGCCAAGCTGTTTACAGCGGCGGCGCTGCTCAAGCATCGAAAGGCAAACAGCAGCGATGCGGTCTTCGTTGAGGGCGGCAGGTGGCAGATGCCGGTCACCAGCAGTGGCCGGACCCGGTTGATCACCGATGTGCACAAGACGACCGGAAACCTCACGCTGGCCCAGACCGTGCAAGTTTCCAGCAACGTGGGAATGGCCAAGTTCTCGTCCCGACTCTCGCCTGAAGAGCAGTTCGAGATGCTGCGCGACTTCGGTTTTGGAACGCCGACAGGCGCCGAGTTTCCGTCCGAATCGCGAGGGCGCCTGGCCAGGCCAGACAAATGGCAGCCGATGTACACCAGGGCGAGCATGGCCATGGGCTATGAGTTTGGTGTGACCCCGGTCCAGCTCGCGGCGGCGTACGCCGCCATTGCCAATGAAGGCCTGCTGCTCACGCCGACGCTGGTCCGCGAGGTCCGCGATCCGGCCGGCGGCCTGCTGTATCGCCACCAGCCCGAGCCGGTTCGGCGGGTGGTTACCCCTCAGGTCGCGGCACAGCTTCGCCAGTTCATGAAGGGCGCCGTGGGAGAGGGAGGCACCGGTGGCGAAGCCCAGCTGGTCAACTACTCGCTGTTGGGAAAAACCGGCACCGCGGTACGATTCGAGGGGGGACGGTACGTGACGGGCGAGTATACCGCCTCCTTTGCGGCGCTCTTTCCAGCGGACAATCCTCAACTGGTGGTGGTGGTCAAGATCGACAATCCCACCGGCAAGTACTACGGCGGCCTCACGGCTGCTCCGGTCACCCGGATCATGCTGCAGCAGGCGCTCGCCTCCCGCCGGGTCGGCATCGACCGCAGCCGGCTCACTCCCCGTGACAGCGCTCCTCCCCGAGCCCCGCGGCCGGCGGTCACACCGGCAGGGATGCCTCGCGTGGTGCTCTCATGGCCATACCAGCCTGATCGCCAGAGCGCGGTGACCCGGGCGGTCCCCGAAGTCGGGGGCCGGCCGGTCAGAGAAGCGGCGCTCGCGCTCCATCGGCGCGGATTTCGAGTGAGCCTCCACGGCTTGGGACGGGTGACCCGTACGCTACCTGCCGCCGGCGATAGCGCCAAAGCCGGAACAGCGGTGATCGTGTGGGCCGACGAGTGAGGACTCGATGGCGCTGACCTGGACCGCCCTGCTCGACGAGCTTCGCCGGGCCGATCTGCTCACTGCGGCCCCGCCCAAGGGTGAGGACCCGAGCGGCATCGGCGTCGATAGCCGAACCCTCCGTCCCGGCATGCTTTACGTGGCGGTTCGCGGCTCTCAGGCGGACGGTCACCAGTTCGTAGGCGATGCGCTGGGCCGGGGGGCGAAGGCCATCGTGGTGGAAGCGCCGCAGCAGGCGGGCGTCCCCGAGATCGTGGTGCGAGACAGTCACCGGGCTGCGCTGATCCTTGGCAGCGCGTGGTACGGCCATCCGGCACGGGCTCTCATGCTGATCGGGGTGACCGGCACCAATGGGAAGACCACTACCACGGGGCTGATCCGTCACCTCTTCAACCAGCAAGAAACCGCGGGGAGCATTGGGACACTGGGTGCCTTCGATGGACGGGGCCAGCCGATTTCTTCCACGGCCGGTTCGTTGACCACTCCGGGTCCGATCGACTTGCAGGCCACCCTGGCAGCAATGGTGGAGCGCGGGGTTACTCATGTGGCCATGGAAGCATCCTCCCACAGCCTGGACCAGCGACGCCTGGACGGGCTGACGTTCGCGGCCGGCGTTTTCACCAACCTCACTCGCGACCATCTCGATTATCACGGGACGATGGAGGCGTACTTCGCGTCGAAGCTTCGGCTGAGCGCACTGCTCGGGCTGACCGGCATCGAGGTCGTCAACCTGGATGATGATGCCTGGCAGGCCATGCCGGCCCGAGCCCCCAGGCTGACCTTCGGACTTCACCCCGCGGCCGACGTTCGGGCCACCGGTCTCGTGCTCGATGCCGCCGGATGCCGATTTCAGGTGAGCGGCAAGTTCGGGTCTGCCGAGGTATCGTTGCCGCTGCTGGGCGATTTCAACGTCGCCAACGCGCTCGCCGCCGCGGCGACCGCGCTGGGCCTGGGCCGGCCGGTGGCCGAAGTGGCCGCGCGGCTCTCTTCGGCACCCCAGGTGCCCGGCCGGATGGAACGGATCAGCGACACTCCGTGCATCGTGCTGCGGGACTACGCCCATACCCCGGACGCGCTGGAGCGAGCTCTGACATCGCTGCGGCCACTCACCAGCGGACGTCTCATCGTGGTATTCGGATGTGGCGGAGACCGGGACCGGGGCAAGCGGCCGATCATGGGCCGGATCGCCGTGGAGCTCTCTCATGTGGCCATCGTGACATCCGACAATCCGCGAACGGAAAATCCCGACGCCATCATCGATGACATCGAGCAGGGAATGGGAAGCATTCCGCACCTGCGGATCTCAGAACGGCTGGCGGCCATCCACGCCGCGCTGGACGAGGGACGGGCAGGCGACACGATTCTTCTCGCGGGCAAGGGCCATGAGACCTATCAGGTCATCGGCACCGAGAAGATCGACTTCGACGAACGGGAGATCGTCCGAAAAGCCGTGAGAGGTAAGAAGTGAGCTGGTCGGAGCGTACCATCCGAGAGGCGCTCGGTCTTATGAAAGGCAAGGATAGCCCGCCGCTCGCATTTTCTGGCGTCTCCACCGACAGCCGGGCGATCACCCCAGGCGCGCTCTTCGTGGCCCTTCAGGGCGAACGGTTCGATGGGCACGAACATCTCTCCGCGGCGGCGGCCGCCGGGGCCACCGGTGCCGTGGTCCGTCAGGGAACACCGCCGGTTCCGGGTCTGCTGCTGTTCGAGGTTCCGGACACACTGCGCGCCTTTGGACTCCTGGCTCGGGCTCGGCGGCGGACCCTCACGGGTCCGGTCATAGCGGTCACCGGGACGAATGGAAAGACGAGCACAAAGGAGATGCTGGCCGCGGTGCTCCGCACCCGCTACGTGACATACGCCACCCGCGCCAATCTCAATAATCTGGTCGGCGTTCCGCTCACCATTCTCGAAGCCCCGGCTGACACTGAGGCGCTCGTGGTCGAGGCGGGGGCTAACCTGCCGGGGGAGATTGCGCGATATCGTGAGATTATCGAGCCTTCCTTGACCATCGTTACCAACGCGGTCGCGGGACACCTGGAAGGCTTTGGATCGCTGGCGGGGGTCGTGGCCGAGAAGCTCTCACTCACCGACGATGTGCCCCTGGCGGTAGTTGGTGTCGAGCCTCCGGACCTGGCCACCGGAGCCCGGAAACGCGCCGGCCGGGTGCGCACCGCGGCCCTCCGCCACGCCGATCTCACGCCGGATCGGGTGACCCTCGACGAGTCCGCCCGGCCGGTCATCACGATTGGCGAGAGCAGGTTTGTCCTGGCGGTCCGCGGCCTGCATCAAGCTGACAACGCAATCCGGGTGTGGGCGGTGGTGGAAGCGTTGGGCCTGGAGCCCAAGGCGGCTGCACGAGCACTGGAGGGGTTTTCAATGCCGGGCGGCAGGGGCGAGCTGCTGCAGGAGGGGGCGCTCACGATCCTGAACGATTGCTACAACGCGAATCCACAGTCGTTCCGCGCCGCCATCGCGACCGCGGCCGCGCTGCGCGGCAAGCGACGCCTGGTCTTCGTCGCCGGCACCATGCGAGAGCTGGGCGAGGACTCCGCCGCGCTGCACCTGGAGGTGGGCGACGCGCTGGTCCAGCTGAACCCCGATCTTCTGGCGGCGGTGGGTGATTTCGTTCCCGCCCTCGAGCGCCACGCCGGTGCATTGGGCGACCGCCTGATCACCGCCGCCGACCCGATGGCGCTGGGGCCAATCCTGGCCCAACGTCTGCAAGGGAATGAGATGATCGTGCTGAAAGCATCCCGCGGGGTCGCCTTGGAGCGTATACTTCCGGCGCTCGCGGCCCGCGCGAAGGATCCAGGTGCTCCCCCGGCACCTCTCCGTTCCCACTGAGGACTGATGTTCTATCACTGGCTCGCCCCGCTTGGCAAGCAGTACATCATCTTCAATCTTTTCAACTACATCAGCTTCCGCGCCGCGGGGGCCACGGTCACGGCATTGCTGCTGGCGTTCGTTCTGGGACCCCCCGTTATCCGCCGGCTGCGGGCCAGGAAGGTGGGGCAGGTGGTCCGGGCCGAGGGTCCAGCGAGCCACCAGACCAAGCGCGGCACGCCGACCATGGGCGGCCTCATCATCCTCTTCGCCACCATTGTGCCGACCCTGCTCTGGGCGCCACTCACCAACCGCTTCGTGGTGGTCGCGATGCTCTCGACGCTCTGGATGGGGTGCATCGGGTTTCTCGATGACTACCTCAAGATCGTCCAGGGAAAGTCCCGCGGTCTGGTAGCGCGGTGGAAGCTGGCAGGGCAGTGTAGCTTCGGGCTCCTGCTCGGGCTCTTCCTCGCCTTCAACCCCGTGGTACCAGTCGAGACTATCCCGGCCACGGCCACCACGCTGCCCTTCTTCAAGTATCTGGTAGTCAACTTCGCACCCTGGCTCTTCGT
This sequence comes from uncultured Gemmatimonadaceae bacterium, assembly GCA_964487785.1. Taxonomy (GTDB): domain Bacteria; phylum Gemmatimonadota; class Gemmatimonadetes; order Gemmatimonadales; family GWC2-71-9; genus CAVVWJ01. Next base: position 7,807 of record CAZASU010000002.1, read on the forward strand.
GGTGTTCGTCACCGTGGTGATCACCGGAGCCAGCAACGCGGTGAACCTTACCGACGGCCTCGACGGCCTGGCCACCGGGTTGGCGGGGATCGCCGCGGCGGCGTTTGCCGTGTTCGCCTACCTGTTTGGCCGGGTGGACGTCACAATGTACCTCAACGTTTTCTATCTCCCCGGGGCGGGGGAGCTGGCCGTCTTCTGCGCGGCACTCATGGGCGCCACGATCGGTTTTCTCTGGTTCAACGCGCATCCCGCCGAGGTCTTCATGGGGGACACCGGCAGCCTGGCCATCGGCGGCGCGCTCGGAACGGTGGCCATACTGCTCAAAGCCGAGTTTCTCCTGCTGGTCATCGGTGGAGTCTTCGCGGCGGAGGCGATCTCGGTGCTGATCCAGACCGGCACCTATAAGTGGTTCAAGCGCAGTCGCGGCAAGGAATACGCCGATGCCCACCGGGTGTTCCGGATGGCTCCGCTCCACCACCACTTCGAGAAGCTCGGATGGGCCGAGACCACGGTGGTCACTCGCTTCTATATCATCGGGCTGCTGTGCGCGCTCGTGGCTCTCTCGACGCTCAAGGTGCGATGACGGCGGCCACGGGGAGCAGCCTGTTCGACCGCTGGCGTGCGAGCGGCAAGGAAGTGGCCGTCGTAGGGCTGGGAAAGAGCGGTGCTTCCGCGACCCTGCTGCTCCGCTCGCTGGGCCTGCCCGTTTACGTCTCCGACACTGGAGCCGGCCCGATGTTCGACGGCTGGGCTCGCACGCTGCGCCAGGCCGATGCCGTGGTCGAGCTTGGCGGGCACGACCTCGATCGAATCGCCCGGGCGGTCGCGGTGGTTGTGGCACCCGGCGTACCGCCGGAGGTGCCTGCCCTCGAAGCGGCGCGCCAGGCCGGGCTCGATATTCATGCCGAGGTGGATATCGGCTTTGTCGCCCTGCGCGGGACCCGTTGTGTCGGTATCACTGGGACCAACGGCAAGACGACCACCACGTCGCTGATCGCCCACGTACTCGCCAGTGCGGGGATTCGAGCCGAGACGGCCGGCAATATCGGGCGTCCGTTGTGTGAGGTTGCCCGCTCGAGCAACCGGCCGGACTGGCTGGCGCTGGAACTGTCGTCCTTTCAGCTGCATGACGCGCCGAATCTCAAGCCGGCCGTAGGAGTGCTCACCAACCTGGCGCCGAACCACCTCGACCGGTACCTGACCCTGGATCAGTACTACGGTGACAAGGCGCTGCTCTTCCGTAACGCGGATTCCGACTCTTTCTGGGTGACCAACGCGGACGACGCTGCCGTCGAGGAGATGACGGGTTCCGTTCCCGGCATCAGGGTTCGGTTCTCGATCGAGCGGCGAGCGGATGCCTGGTACGATCACGCGGGTCGGCGGCTGATGCTGGGCGACACGGCGGTACTGGCCCGGGCGGAGTTGCCGCTGCTGGGCGACCACAATGTGGCCAATGCCTTGGCGGCGGCGCTCGTGGCTTCCCGCGCCGGCTGCTCCAACGAGCGAATTGCAGAAGGCTTGCACTCGTTCCAGGCGATTCCCCACCGGGTCGAGCCGGTGCGTGAGGTGGACGGGGTCCTCTGGATCAACGACTCGAAGTCCACCAACATCACCTCAACCGAGGTCGCCGTGGCGGCGCTCGACCGGAGGTTCGTGCTCCTGCTGGGAGGTCGGCACAAGGGCGAGCCGTATACCCGGCTGGCCGAACGGCTTCAGGATCGGTGCCGCGCCGTGGTGGCCTATGGCGAGGCCGGTCCCCTGATCGTGAAGGATCTGGGCCCGAGCCTCAACGTGGTACCGGCCGGCACCTTCGCGGACGTGCTCTCGGTGGCGCGGGAGCTGGCGAGACCGGGCGATGCCGTGCTCTTGTCACCGGCCTGCTCCAGCTACGACATGTTCCGGAACTATGAGGAGCGGGGAGAGCGTTTCCGCGCCGCGGTGGAAGCTCTATGAGTCCCCGCGCCGTCCGCCACCCCGGCGAGATGAGATGGGAAACGCGGCTGCTCGGTATGGTCACGGCCGTCCTGGTGGTCTTTGGCATCGCGGCCACCTACGGGGCGGCAAGCCTGGTGACCCTACAAGGCCAGAACGCGGGGTTCGGCTTCGCGCTGCGCCAGCTCTCCGGGGCCGCCATGGGCGGCATCCTGCTGCTGCTGGCCTCCCGACTGGACTACCACCGATGGCGTCAGCTTGCGTGGCCGCTCCTCCTTTTGACCCTGATTCTTCTGCTCATCCCGCTGCTTCCCTTCACCCTGGCCATTGCCCCGCCGGTGAACGGAGCACGGCGCTGGCTGGACTTGGGTCTAGTCAACTTCCAGCCGTCCGAGCTCGCGCGGCTCGTGGTGGTGATCTGGTGTGCCATGCTTGCCTCGAAGAAGGGGCTCCAGGTCCGCGAGTTCAAGAAGGGTGTGCTGCCGTTCATACTGATTCTCGGCCTCGTTTCCGTCCTGATTCTCCTCGAGCCCAATCTCTCCATGGCTACTCTCGTGGCCCTGCTGGGAGGCCTGGTGCTCTTTACCTCGGGGGCGAAGATCGGTCACTTCCTGCTCCTGGCCGGCGCCGGCATGCTTTTGGTCTTTCACCAGATCCGTGATGCCCAGTACCGCCTGGCCCGCTTGGTGACGTTCATGAATCCGGGCGATGCGACCAGTGATGCCGGCTTTCAGATCAAACAGTCGCTCGTGGGCATCGGGTCGGGGCAGATCTTCGGGGTTGGGTTCGGCGAGGGGCAGCAGAAGCTGGGCTACCTCCCGTACGCCTACTCCGATTTCCTGTTCAGCACCATCGGAGAGGAGTGGGGTTTTCTCGGTGTGGTGGTGGTAGTAACTCTCTTCTCCCTCTTTTGCTGGCTCGGGTTTCGTATCGCCAGGACGGCAGCCGAGCCGTTTGGACAGTACCTCGCGGTGGGGCTCACCGCCACCATCGGCCTCACCGCATTCATGCACATGGCCGTGTCGCTGGGCCTGATGCCGACCACGGGCCTGACACTGCCTTTTATGTCGTATGGGCGGTCCAGCCAGGTCATCTCACTGCTCGGCACCGGGATACTCATCAACATTGGGCGACTCCGGGGGAGCCCGCGTGCGGCGGTGGCGCGGGAACGACGGAACGAGGGAACGAAGGAACGAAGGAAAGAGGGAACGACGGAAGGCGTCAGGCAAGGTGACGAGGATCGAATTAGGGAACGACGGCATGGAGGAACTAGGCGCGGGGAGAGCAAGGGATGACGTCGGCGCCTTCCCTCGTCCCCTCGTTCCCTCGTTCCGCCCGGTCCGTCGTCCTCATCGCCGGCGGCGGTACCGGCGGACACCTGATGCCCGCGCTCGCCATAGCCACTGCCCTCCAGGAGCAGGTCCCGGAGGTCGAGCCGGTGCTGATTGGGGCCACGCGCGGGGTCGAGGCCAGAATACTTCCCAGCCGGGATTTCCGGTTCCATTTGCTGCCCACCGAGCCGATCTACCGGCGGGCCTGGTGGAGAAACTTCCGCTGGCCTCTTGTTGCGGGCCGTTTGCTGCGCGAGGTGGGGCGGGTCTTCGAAACCGAGCGTCCGTCAGCAGTGCTGGGAACCGGAGGATACGCCTCGGGACCAGTGGTCTGGTGGGCGGCCCGGCATGGGATTCCAACCGCCATTCAGGAACAGAATGCGTATCCCGGCCTGGCCAGCAGGTGGTTGAGCGGCCGGGTACGCCATGTCTATCTGGGTCTGCCGGAAGCTCGGCGGCTGCTCCGCTTCGGCCAGGACACCAAGGTCTTCGATACCGGCAATCCGATCACCCCTCCCGCACCGGGCCGACGGGGCGCAGCCGTCGCCAAGTTCGGGGTCGACGGTGCCCGTCCCGTGGTCCTCGTCACCGGCGGGAGTCAGGGGGCTCGGGCCATCAACCAAGCCGTGGCCGGATGGCTCGACGCGGGCGGACCGGGCAATGCCGCTCTGATCTGGGTGACCGGTCGAGGAACCTACGACGAATTTGCCCGCTACCATCGGCCACCCCAGGTGCAGGTTCTCGACTTCCTGGACCCGATGGGCGATGGCTACGCCGTAGCGGACCTGGTCGTGTCCCGCGCGGGGATGATCACGGTGGCTGAGTTGTGCGCCTGGGGACTCCCGAACATCCTCGTCCCGCTGCCCACGGCCGCGGCCGACCACCAGACCCACAACGCCAGGGTGCTTGCCGCGTCGGGGGCGTCGCTCATGCTCCCGGAGGCCCAGCTGACGCCGTATCGGTTGCGCGAGGTTATCACCGCATTGTTGAGCGATCCGGCCGGCCGGAAACAGATGGGCGAGCGGGCACTGGCGCGAGGGAGACCGCATGCGGCTCGTGAGATAGTGTCGAACTTTTTGACACTGATTTACTGAGCCACGCACTTTCAGAACCCCCAGTAACATTTTACATTAGCATATCAACCATGGCTTTGTTTAACCCCTCGGATAAGCGCACTGTCCACTTCATGGGAATCGGCGGAGCCGGGATGAGTGCGCTGGCACTGATCGCGTGTCGCCGTGGGGTTGCCGTGAGCGGATGTGATATGGACCCCACCGGTGCCGCCGATCTGGCCGCGCTGGGGGTTCGAGTCGCGCAGGGTCACGACCCGGCTCATTTGTCGGGAGTCCGGGCCATCGTGGTCACTGCCGCCGTCGCTCCCGGGCACCCCGAGCTCGAACGGGCACGGGAGTTGGGTCTGCCCATCGTGCCCCGCAAGGTGGCGCTGGCCGAACTGATCGAAGGCGCGCGCGCCGTGGCGATATCGGGCACCCACGGCAAGACCACGACGACCGTCATGCTCACGGAGGCGTTGACCGCCGCCGGGCTGAACCCGACCGGTATCGCCGGTGGTCGGGTGAGCACTTGGGGTGGCAACGCCCGGGTGGCCGGCGACGACTTGTTCGTGGTCGAAGCCGACGAGTTCGACAAGGCGTTCCTGACGCTTTATCCGACCGTGGCGGTGGTGAACAACGTGGAGCCGGATCATCTCGAGTGCTACGGCTCCATGGCGGCTCTCGAGGACGCGTTCGCTGAGTTCGCCGGTCGGGCGCGAATCGCCATCGTCAACGCCGACGACCCCGGGGCTCGGCGAATTGGCGACCGAGTGGGGACCACGGTTCGCCGGTTCGGCTGCGCCGGCGACGCCGACATCCGGATCGGCGAGGTGGTCCAGCAGGCCGATTTTACCGAGGCCCGGATCGCCTGGGCCGACGGCCGTGCCATCCAGCTTCGGCTTCAGGTGCCCGGCCTCCACAACCTGCGGAATGCGGTCGCCGCGCTGGCGGCCGTGGATGCCCTCGGTGGCGAGCTCGCGTCGGCGGCGCGCGCGCTGGGGGATTTCCAGGGTGTGGGTCGCCGGTTCGAACGCCTGGGAGAGTTCGCCGGTGTGGCCGTGGTAGACGACTACGCTCACCATCCTTCGGAGCTCGCCGCCACCCTGTCGGCTGCCCGCCAGGCCTATCCCGGCCGGCGCCTGGTGGCCGTCTTTCAGCCCCACCTCTACTCGCGGACGGCGGCTCATGGTCAGGCGATGGGGGAGGCGCTGGCGGTGGCCGATGTGGTCTTCGTGACCGAGATCTACCCGGCACGGGAGCAGCCGATTGCGGGAGTGAGCGGCCGACAGGTGGCTGCCGCGGCAGAAAAGGCCGGAGCCGACACGCGGTTCGAGCCGACCCGGGCCGATGTGGGCCGAACCGTGTTCCGGGAGCTCCGGGCGGGCGATGTAGTGCTGACGCTCGGTGCCGGCGACATCACCAGGGTGGCTCCAGAGCTGGTGCGTTGGCTGAGCGCCGCCTGAGACGCGGCGGGTCCAGGCATCCCCGCCTTCGGCTCGGGTTGCAGCTGCTGGGTGCCTTGCTGACGGTCGCTTTGGTCTGGCTCGGCGCGCCGAAGATGCTGCGCCGGCTCGACTTCTTCCGGATCAGACGGGTGGAAATCGCCGGACTCCAGTATCTTCCACAGGCAAAGGTGATTGCATCCTTGGAGCTGGGCTCCGGGGCCAGCGTTTTCGACGACCTCTCTGCTGCCGGTGGCCAAGTGCGCGCGCTGCCCGGGGTGGCCTCGGCGGTGGTGAGACGCAGGCTTCCCGGCACGCTCGAGATCATACTGGAAGAGGCCGTCCCCGTGGCGCTGGCACCCCGCAACGGCGGCATGGCGCTGCTGGATTCGAGCGGTAGAGTCCTTCCATTCGATCCGGCCGCATCCGCCCCCGACCTGCCGGTCGCCGCGAGTGCCGACGCAAGGGTGGCACGCGTGCTCGCCAGGGTGCAGGAGCATGACCCGGTGCTGTTCGCGCGGGTTCGGACGGCCTGGCGGGTACGGGATGACGTGCTACTCGATGTGGACGGGCGGCGGTTCTGGTTCGGCCCGGAGGTCACGGCGGAGGATATACGAGCGGTGATGGCGGTCGCGCAGGACCTCGCCCGGCTGGGGCGCAAATATCACGAGCTCGATGGACGGTACGCGGGCCAGGTGATCGTCCGTTGGGCGGGGGCATGAGCAGCCAGCCACAGCGGCTCGTGGCCGCGCTGGACATCGGCTCCACCAAAGTCGTTGCCCTGATCGCCGAAGTGACCGGCGATGCGCGCGACCCCGGTGCCAAGATCCTCGGATTGGGCGTGGAACGGAGTGGGGGCATCCGGCGCGGCGTGGTGCGCGACATCGAGGAGACCACCCGGGCCATCGACAAGGCGATGAAGAGCGCCCAGCGCATGGCGGGGGTCGAGGTGGGCTCGATCTACTGCGGGATTGCCGGCGAGCACGTGGCGGGCCGCAGCTCCCATGGCATGGTGTCGGTGACCGGCGACGAGATTCGCACCAGCGACGTGGCCCGGGTAAACGACATGGCAAGCAACGTCAGCTTCGGCCGCGACCACGAGCTGCTGCACGCCATTCCCCAGGACTACCTGATCGACCAGCAAGGGGGGATCAGCGAGCCGATTGGCATGACGGGATCCCGGCTCGAAGCCGAAGTCTATCTGGTGACCGTGCTCTCGAGCGTGCTCCAGAACCTCCGGAAATGCGTCGAGCGGGCCGGCTATCATGTCGCCGAATTTGTCCTCGAGCCGCTGGCGGCGTCGCTGGCCGTGCTCACCCCGGACGAAATCGAGCTCGGCTGCGCCATCGTCGAGCTGGGTGGGGGATCGACCAACGTGTCGGTCTTCCATAGCGGGAAGATCCGGCACACCGGCTCCCTGCTCATGGCCGGCGGACACGTGACCAGTGATATCGTGCACGGTCTCCAGGTCACTCAGCACGACGCGGAGCGGCTGAAGGAGCGGTTCGGCGCCGCCTTCGAGCCGCTGGTTCCCGAGAGTGACGTGTTCGATCTTCCCAGCACCCCAGGACAGGGCGCGCGTAACGCGCAACGCCGGGTACTGGCGCACATCATGCACATGCGGATCCAGGAAGTCCTGGAGTTCGCGCTCGACGAGATCACCCGGGCTGGCTATCATCAGCGCTTACACGCAGGCGTAATCGTTACCGGTGGTGGCGCGTTGGCACCGGGCATCGTAGAGCTGGCTCGCGAGGTGTTCGCGATGCCGGCGCGATGCGGTGTTCCCGGGCAGCGCTTGCGGGGTCTGGCGGACAGCGTCGAATCACCGCGCATGGCAGTACCGGCAGGCCTGGTGCTTTACGGAGCCAGGCAGGTGGCCGTCAGCGGTGGGTTGGGCACAGGTACCCGGAAGTCACCGGCGGTGGAGAAAGTGTTTGCTCCAGTGAAGCGGTGGCTCCAAGACTTCTTCTGAGTCGGGCCGAGGACATGACCATGATCTTTGAGCTGGAAGAGGGCGCGGCACAGACCGCGCGGATGAAGGTGGTCGGGGTGGGTGGGGGCGGCGGCAACGCCGTCAACCGAATGATCGAGGACCAGCTTGGCGGAGTGGAGTTCATCTCGGTGAACACCGATTCCCAGGCCCTCGCGATGTCGAAGTCCGATGTGAAGATCCAGATCGGGCGCAAGCTGACCCGTGGGCTCGGGGCCGGCGCCAGGCCGGAGATCGGCCGCCAAGCCATCGAGGAGAATCGGGACGAGGTGCTCCACGCGGTGCAGGGCGCCGACATGGTCTTCGTCACCTGCGGCATGGGTGGCGGTACCGGAACCGGAGCCGCGCCGGTGGTGGCCCAGATGGCTCGCGAGGCCGGAGCGCTCACCGTCGGCATCGTCACCAAGCCCTTCCTGTTCGAGGGCCGCCGCCGGATGAAACAGGCGGAGGTTGGAATCGGGGAGATGCGCAAGAACGTCGACACCATGATCGTGGTCCCCAACGAGCGGCTGCTGGCTGTGGTTGGAAAGGGAATCCCCTTCCAGGAAGCGCTGAAGAAAGCCGACGAAGTCCTCCTTCACGCCACCCAGGGTATCGCCAGCCTCATCACCTCCACCGGCATCATCAACGTAGACTTCGCCGACGTACGGACCGTCATGCAGAACGGCGGGGCGGCGTTGATGGGCACCGGCATCGGACGGGGTGAGAATCGCGCGCTGGAGGCGGCCCAGCAGGCCATTTCCAGCCCGCTGCTCGACAACATATCCATCGCCGGCGCCATGGGCGTTCTCATCAACATCATCGGCGGCGACGACCTCACGCTGGGTGAGACCACCCAGATCAATGACATCATTCACGACGCGGTAGGCGACGACGCGGAGATCATCTTCGGGGCCGGGAGCGACCCCGCCATGCACGGCGAGGTGCGGGTCACCGTCATTGCCACCGGCTTCGACCGTCCCCCCAGCGCGGAGCAACCACTAGGACGGGCGTCGGGCGCCGTCGGCGTGATCAATTTTCCCTCTCAGCGACAGCAGCGGGCTTCGACTCCGGTCCCCGCGGCAGCACCGGCCGTTACCCGATCGCAGCCTCGGATTCATCAGACTCCGGCGTCTGGCCCGCCCACCGATGTACCCGAGATGGAGATCCCGACGTTCATTCGACGGCAGATGGATTGATGCTGCGGGGATTGGGCCTCTCGATCGCCGCCCTGTTATTCGGCACGGCCGCCTTCTTTGGCCTGAGCGGGTCGTGGCCCTGGCATCGACTGCCGGCGCCTGCCGCCGATTCGGCCACCGCTGGACCTCCGCCCGCCCGCTTCACCGAAACGATCGATACGCTGCAGCAGGGCGAGACGCTGTCGGATCTCTTCGCCCGCCACAACGTCGCCGGGATCGACTTCCACCGGCTGGATCTCGCCCTCGCGCTCAACCCCCGGAGGCTGCGCCCCGGCCTGGTCTTCAGCTTCCGCCAGACCATGGGCGACTCTGCGCCCACCCATATCGTGGTGCGCACGACGCCGGAGCAGCGGGTCACCTTTCGCCGGATCTCCGATGGCTGGAACACGGAGGCGCAGCCGATTCGGTGGCGCCCCCAGGAGATGCGTGTCGAAGGCGCCATCAACAACTCCCTCTACGAGGGGCTCGACGCGGGTGTCAGCAACGAGCTGCTCGACAGCGGCAATCGCCAGCGGCTTGCCTGGGACCTGGCGGATGTCTATGCCTGGGAGATCGACTTCACCCGCGATATCCGCCCGGGCGACCGCTTTGAGGTGGTCTTCGAACGCCTGGTCTCGGAGGACGGTGAGGTTCGCTTCGGCCGGGTGCTGGCGAGCGACCTCACCATCTCGGGAAGGAGCCTGACGGCCATCCGGTTTGCCCCGTCTAGCTCCCGCAGCGCGCTCTATTTCGACGCTGAGGGTGGCTCGCTCCGGCGGGCGTTCCTGCGCGCTCCGGTCGAGTTTCGCCGGATTTCGTCCAACTTTGCCAACCGCCGGTTTCATCCGGTGCTCGGCCGCACCCGCCGGCATGAGGGCACCGACTACGCCGCTCGACCAGGGACGCCGGTCATGGCGGCGGGCAACGGTGTGGTACTCCGGGCGGGGTGGGCGGGGGGTTATGGCAATCTGGTCGAGCTGCGCCACCTGAACGGCATCACCACCCGCTATGGGCATCTCCGTGGACTTGCGCGCAAGATTCATCGCGGCAGGCGGGTCGAGCAGGGACAGGTCATCGGGTACGTCGGCTCTACCGGCCTGGCGAGCGGTCCCCACCTCCACTACGAGTTCCGGATGAACGGCGTGGCCAAGGACTCGAGGCGGGTCAAGATCGGCGGGGGCGCGCCGGTACCCAAGTCGGATCGCGCCGCCTTCGAACAGGAGCGAGACCGCCTCCTCATCCGTCTCCGCGATTCCACCAGTGCTGTCGCCCCGACCGACGCGATCGCTCGGCAAGCGGCTGAATCCTCCAAACGGTGGCTGCCGTAACGCCCGAGTAGTGGATCTCCTTCCCGCCATCGACATTCGAAATGGCCGCGTCGTTCGCCTGAGCCAAGGCGAGCGGGCGCGGCAAACCGTGTATGGTGACGATCCCGTGGCGATCGCGGAGCGCTTTCTGGAGCAAGGCGCTCAGTGGATTCATGTGGTCGACCTGGACCGCGCATTTGGCGCGGGTGACAACCTGGCCGTGGTTCACCGGATCGCCGGGCGGGTAGCGGCCAAACTGCAGCTTCAGCTCGGTGGTGGATTGCGGAGCCAGGACCTGATCCGCGAAGCGCTGGACCTGGGCTTTGCCCGCGCGGTGATTGGAACCGCTGCCGCGGCCGATCCGAACTTTATTCCGGAGATGCTGGCCGCCGTGGGCCCTACCCGCCTCGCGGTGGGGATCGATGCCCGGCACGGCCTGGTCGCGGTACGAGGGTGGACGGAGACGTCTAATACCCGGGCCGAAGAGCTGGCCCGTCAGGTTGTGCAGGCCGGCATCGAGACCCTGATCTATACCGACATCGGGCGTGACGGCATGCTCACCGGCCCGGACCTGGCCGGTGCGGTTGCCCTGCGGACAGCTGGTGCCCGGGTGATCGTGAGCGGCGGCATTGCCGGGAGCGCCGACGTCCGCTCCGCCTGCCAGGCTGGCCTCGATGGAGTCATCGTGGGACGCGCCTTGTACGAGGGGCGGGTGACCCTCCCCGAGGCTCTGCAGGCGGCAGCATGCTCACCGTCCTCGTAGTCCTTGCCGCCTTTGGGCTGGCCGCCTTCACCTATCTCGGTCTCGAGCGGATGGGGCGCCGCGCCTGGATCCCTCTCACCTGCCGCGCGATCGCCTGGTCCGCACTCGGGCTCCTGCTGGTGAACGTCAGCTGCCCGGTTTCCGGCGCACCCCCACGGCCTCTCGTCTTGCTCGATGGGTCGCTCAGCATGGGGGCGGCCGGCGGCCGCTGGGCCGAGGCGAAGGATTCGGCGGCAGGCTGGGGCGAGGTACGACTGTTCGGCGATGCGCGCTCCAGCCCTGACTCGACTCCAACCAGGGGACGCTCGTTGCTCGCGCCGGCGCTCCTTGCCGCCTCCGCCTCCGATCGGCCACTCCTCGTCGTAACCGACGGGGAAATCGATGATGTCCGCGAGCTCCCCCCGGACCTTCTCACCCGCAGCGGTATCCGGCTGCTTCAGCGCGCTCCTCAGCCCGATCTGGCTGTCACCCGGGTAACGGGCCCGAGCCGGGTGAGCGAAGGGGATTCGATTCCTCTCGAGGTCGACGTCCAGCCGACGGGTGGGAGCGCCGCCGACAGCGTGGGGGTCGAGGTGCTCTCGGGAACCAACCGACTCGCCTTCAAAACCGTGCGGCTTCGAGGTGAGGCTGGGGGGCGGGCACTGATCGTCGTCCCATCCGCGTCGCTCTCCTCGGGCGGCCACCTGCTCCGAGTTGCGCTCGCAGGCGGGGGTGACGCCGAGCCTCGCACCGATGCCCGACTCCATCTGGTCACTGTTGCGCCCACGCCAGGGGTCGTGTTCCTGGCGGCGCCCGCGGACTGGGACAGCCGGTTCCTCTATCGGACGCTGCGCGAGGTCGGGCAGCTTCCTCTCCGGGGGTACCTCCGCCTGGACGGCGATCGCTGGCGTTCAATGAACGATCTGCGCTCGGTCCCAAGGGATGCGGTGCGGCGAGCGGCGCGACGGGCCGATCTGCTGATCCTCAAGGGTGGGACCGCCGACCTTGCCGAGGGAAGCACCGCCCGGGGCATCTGGAGCTGGCCGAGCGGTGAAGGCGGTGAGACCCAGGTGCCCGGCGATTGGTACCTCTCCCAGGCTGACGCCTCACCCGTGGCCGGAGCGTTTCTCGGTCAGCCGGTGGACTCGTTCCCCCCCGCGTTCTTGCTCACACCCATGGAGAGCGGCCCGCGCGACTGGGTGGCGCTCTACGCCCAGCTCGGCCGCCGCGGCCCAGAGCGGCCCGCCGTGTTCGGTCGGCAGGAGGGACGGGTTCGCCGGGTCACCGTGGCGGTGGAAGGTCTCTGGCGCTGGCCCTTTCGCGGCGGATCGAGCGAGCAAAGCTACCGCTCCTGGGTGGCGGCAACGATGAGCTGGCTACTCGGCGGCGTGGACTCGGCGCGAGGGGTAGCAAGGCCGGTCCAGGCGGTGGTGCAGAACGGCCGTCCTGTCATCTTCGAGTGGCTCGGCTCGGGCTCCGCCATCCCGCAGGCCGTGGTCCTGTCGAGCGACGCCGGGCAGCGGACCGATACGCTCCACTTCGACGGAGACGGGCGGGCCTCCGTGTGGCTCGACCCGGGAGAGTACCGTTATCGACTCTCCGGTGGCGGAGTGGGGACTGTTGCGGTGGAGCAGTACTCTGACGAACTGCTCCCCCGTCCGGTCACCCTGACCGCACACGCGGGTCGGGACGCGCGCTCGAGTGCGCGCAGTACCGCCCGCGATTGGCTCTGGCTGTTCGGAGTCTGCGTCCTGGCGCTCTCCGGCGAATGGCTGGCTCGCCGACGTCTCCGGCTTCGCTGACCTAGTAGATTCCCGAAGGCCCTGAACGAAAAAACACCGCACCATCCGGATGATGAGTGGATGAAGCCAAGCAGACTGGGGAGCAACGAGAGGCAGAGTCTGTGGTCGCGCATCAAGCAGATTGCGCTGACCGACGTGGGCGCGCTCATGCGCGGACTGAATGCCGACGATCTCCAGAACATGGAGCGGGTGCTCATCGAGGCTGACTTCGGGGTCTCCGCCACGGTCGAGCTTACCGCTGCCCTGGAAGACGAGGTCCGGCGTGGCAAGCTCAAGACCGAGGCCGATCTGAAGCGCGCCCTTCGGGAGCGCATCAGCGCAATGCTCGCTGGACCCGCGAACCCTGGCGCCATCGCCCGAGCCGAGCCGGGTCCCACGGTCATCCTGCTGGTCGGGGTGAATGGAACCGGTAAGACCACGACTGCGGCGAAGCTCGCGGCGCGACTTCAGCAGGAGGGACGCACGGTCCTGCTGGCCGCAGCGGACACCTATCGTGCCGGGGCTATTGCTCAGCTTCAGGTTTGGGCCAACCGTCTGGACCTGCCCTGTGTCGCGGGGGCACCGGGTGGGGACCCCGCGTCGGTGGCCTTCGACGCGATTGACGCGGCCGTCTCTCGTCGCATCGATACCGTCATCATCGACACGGCTGGCCGTCTCCACACCCAGGAGGGCCTGATGGAGGAGCTGCGAAAGATCACCCGGGTCATTGGCCGGCGGCTGCCAGGCGCCCCTCACGAGACGTTCCTGGTGCTGGATGGGACCGTAGGCCAAAACGCCATTCAGCAAGGCAAGCTCTTCTCGCAGGCGGTCTCGCCCACCGGGATCGTGGTTACCAAGCTCGACGGCAGCGCCCGTGGCGGCGCAGTCGCCGCGCTCCGGCGGGAGCTCGGGCTGCCGGTCCGATTCATCGGGCTGGGCGAATCGGTGGAGGATCTGGAGCCATTCGACCCGGAGCGCTTCGCCGAAAATCTGCTGGCAGAAACACCGGTCGAGGCCTCCTAAACGCGGATGCCTCCCCGCGCCGCTCCGGCTGCCCTTCGCCTAGAGACGCCCGTCAAGTTCCTCAAGGGAATCGGAGAGCGGCGCGCTGAGTCACTGGAGCGATTGGGCATCCGCACCGCGCGCGACCTTCTGTGGCACCTTCCCCATCGTTATGTAGACGCATCCACCGTGACTCCGCTGGCCAAGGCGGAGCTGGGCCACGAGGTCGCCTGCGTCGGTAGAGTGGTCGCCAAGGGGGTGCTTCCAACCCGCCGCGGACTGCGGATCTTCCATGCCGTGCTGCGAGATGAAAGCGGTGTCCTGGAGTGCGTCTGGCCGGGGCAGGCGTTTCTCGATCGTACGATCGCCATCGGTCAAACATTGCTCGTGTCAGGTCCGGTCCGGTTTTATCACGGCCGCCAGATGGCCCCCCGGGAGTACGTGATCCTGGCCGATGCCGACAGCGATACCGATCCCCTCACGGCCGGGAAGGTACTGCCGGTCTATCCCGCCACCGAAGGCCTGAGCCACAAGGTCATCCGGTCGCTCATCGACCGGCATCTGGACCAGCTGATTTCCTTGTCCCATGACGGTCTCCCCGAGGCGCTGCGACAGAGTCTCGACGTGCCGGCGCTGCCCGACGCCTTGCGCGCGGTGCATCGCCCTGGCTCCGCGGAGGAGGCCGAGCGGGGAAGGCGGCGGCTCGCGTTTGACGAGTTGTTCGATCTCCAGTTGATGCTGATCCGGGCCCGCGCCGTTGCCAAACGCCACCGGAGCGGGGTGGCCTTCACCGTCAGGCGGCAGCTCACAACCCAGCTCAAGCAACAGCTGCCCTGGGAGCTGACCGGAGACCAGCAGCAGGCCCTGCGTGAGATCACGGCCGACATGACCGCGCCGGAGCGGATGCACCGGCTCCTCATGGGCGACGTAGGGACCGGGAAGACGGTCGTGGCCCTCTTCGCCATGCTGTTGGCCGTCGAGAACGACTTCCAGACGGCACTCATGGCTCCGACCGAGCTGCTGGCCGAGCAGCACGGCGCCACCCTGGAGACCCTGCTGGCGCCGCTCAACCTCACGCCGGAGCTGCTGCTCGGCCGGCAGACCGCGGCTCAAAAGGCCGCGGTTCGGAAGCGTATCGCGACCGGCCAGGCCCGTGTGGTAGTGGGAACTCACGCGCTGCTTCAGGAGAGCGTCTCGTTTCAGCGGCTCGGTCTGGTGGTAATCGACGAGCAGCACCGCTTTGGGGTGGAACAGCGGGCCGCCTTGATCGGGAAAGGGGCGGCCCCCGACGTGCTGCTTCTGACCGCCACCCCGATTCCGCGCTCGCTGGCCCTGACGCTCTATGGCGACCTCGACGTGTCCACCCTCAGGCAACGTCCACCGGGGCGGGGCACAGTGCGCACCGCCGTGCGGAGCAGCGGCCAACGGGAGCGGGTGCTCGAATTCGTCCGCGGCGAGTGCGCGCAGGGGAAGCAGGCGTACATCGTCCTGCCCGTCATCGAAGAGTCGGAGCGGGTCGACCTGCGCGCAGCGACGACGATGGCGCAGAGTCTGACGGCTCGCTGGCCCGAGCTGGAGGTGGGCCTGGTGCACGGCCGGCTCAAGGCCGAGGAACGCGATGCGGTGATGCGGCGCTTCCGCAGCGGCGAGCTGAAGGTTCTGGTAGCAACCACCGTAATCGAGGTCGGGATCGACGTGCCCGGCGCGACCATCATGCTGATCGAGCACCCCGAGCGTTTCGGCCTGGCGCAGCTGCATCAGCTGCGCGGTCGAATTGGGCGAGGGGCGGAGGAGAGCTACTGCATTCTCCTGGCGGAGGGGGCCGCACCGGACCGGCTGAACGGGTTTGCGGCTACCCAGGACGGCTTCAAGATCGCTGAGCTGGATCTGGCGGAGCGGGGGATGGGGGACCTGATCGGGGCACGGCAATCGGGTGGGTTCGAGGTCCGTCACGCGCAGCTGCCGGCCGACGCCGACCTTTTGGCGCGGGCCCGCGAGCTGGCGATGACGATCATCGAGGCCGATCCGGCGTTGCAGCGGCGAGAGAATCAGCAGCTCCGCGAGCGGGCGGTGGCGCGGTATCCGCGTGCGGTGGAGTTGTTTCGGGTGGGTTAACTGGTCCTCTCGGCGCACTTTGGTTACTGCAACCCCGCCGGGTTCGGCAACATTTGAGCGCGTCATTTCGAGCGCAGCGAGAAATCGGCTCGCTTTTACGTTTGAGCGCCGGAGCCAAAACTTTAGGCCGCCCGATCCCTCGCTAGGCTCGGGATGACACCGCAACACGGCTCCGAGCCGCTACCGCTGTCCCGCCAATCAATTTCAATTCGAAGTGCTTCGGCATGGCATTTTTCACCTAGAATGCCAGACGGAGTCCTAGGCCGGTCCCACCCGCGCGCAAACTACGCACTTCAGGCTCAAACGGGATGTTGTCCGGCCGTCCCTTGGGGCGGGTCAGCTCCCAGACGAACAACGCCGCGGCGCCGGCAAGGGCTGTCTCGCCGCCGATCAGCCACAGACGCGCCCGGCGATCGTAACGCAGCGAGATCTGATAGAGATCCTCGATCTCGGAATCGTTATAGGCGCCCCTGGGCCCCAGGGCGCATCGCTCCTGAGCCACGCCACAACGGGATTCCAGTGCATCGAAGCTATTCTCGGCCCGATCGTGAGCCCGCACCGCCAGATAGTTCATTCCCAGCGAGCCGGCCAGCAGGATCCATTTCCCATACTTGACGGCGGGGCTGAGTCCCTGACCCTCCGCCCGCCCGGCGAGCAGAAGCAGCAGGAGCAGGGCGGAGCACACCCGCGCCTTCACCTGCGGTACCGGTGGAGGTCGCCGTTGCCGCCGATGGCGAGAAGGCCGTCAGCCAGGGGTACCGGGCCGAGCTCGACCGGACGCCAGACTCGTACCCGCCAGATCTCGATGCCGTCCGGCCGGAGGGCGCGAATCGTCCCGTCGGCCCCGCCCAGAATGATTTGTCCTCTCAGGACCGTCACCGGTGCGGTGACCGGCCAGTCGAGGCTGACGATCCGCTCCACCTTTGGCTCGGAGCCGGGATCGATCCGGTAGACGGTGCCGACCCTGGTGGCCAGAAACAGGGTATCTCCGAGGGCAGCGAGCGAGCCGAGGACCGGGGCGTCCACCGCTACGGTCCAAAGGCGCTGCAGGTCAGCCGGGCGGATCGATACCACCTGCGAATCAGTCGTTCCCGCCAGTAATACTCCATTGTGGGCTAGCCAAGGAGCCACGACGCTGCCGGGAGAGGGAACCCGATGGGTGACCTTTCCATCCGAGACCCCCAGTCGAAAGAGCGAATCGGTGGTAGAGACCAGGATCCCCCCATCACCCGCCTCCGCCGCCGGGGCCCGAGCGACTCCCACCCGGCGGCGCCACCGAATCTTCCCGGTCCCGGGATCCAGCGCGAGAACCTCACCCCGCTGGGTTTCGGCTACGAGCACCCCACCCACCATGGCCAGCGGGGCGGCGATCGGACCGGGGGACACGCGCCAGATCTTCTTGCCATCGGTCCGGCGCAGCGCGTGCACCTGGCCGTCGGGACGGGAGCTCGCCACGAAGATCGTGTCGCCCGAAAGGAGTACACCCCCGACGATCATTCCCGAGAGGCGCGCCGACCAGCGTACCTCACCGCTCGCCAGATCCACCGCGTAGACTTTCCGGTCCATGCCGCCGACGTACAGGGTGTTGTCCCGCACTCCCATCAGTCCGGTGAGCTTTCTACCCGCTCGCGCGGTCCAGACTGGCGTGGGAGCATCCCCGGCCGCCGCGGCGGCGATCGGGCTCGGTGGCGGTCGAAAATTTACGCAGGCCGCGTTGACGCTTCCGAGGAGGAGGGCTAGACTCAACGCTCCTCGGCTCAGCCTCATTCTCCCATCGGATATGGCATGGCGGCAGTACAGATCAGCGGGCTCCGCGCGCACGTCGGCGAGACGGTCACGGTCCGCGGCTGGGTGGTCACCACCCGGTCGAGCGGCAAGATCGCATTTGTGGTGCTGCGAGACGGCTCGGGAACGGTGCAAGGGGTCCTGTCCAAGAAAGAGGTGCCCGCGTCGATCTGGGCCGCCTTCGAAGCGCTGACTCAGGAGACCAGCGTCGCCCTCACCGGCATCGTGCGGGAGGAGGTGCGCTCCCCCGGTGGTTACGAGCTGGCCCTTCAGAATGTAGAGGTGCTGGGCTCCAGCCAGGACTATCCGATCACCCCTAAAGAGCATGGGACGACTTTCCTCTTCGAGCATAGACACCTGTGGCTCAGAAATCGCCGACAGGCGGCCGTGGCCCGCGTGCGCCACGAGGTGGTCCAGGGAATCCGCGACTTCTTTTACCAGCGCGACTTCATTCTGGTCGACACTCCGATCCTGACCGGTGCCATCGGCGAGGAAGCCGGCAATCTCTTCGCCACGCAATACTTCGACCTCGGTAACGCCTATCTGGCCCAGACCGGGCAGCTCTACGTGGAAGCCGCCGCCGCCGCGCACGGCAAGGTCTACTGCTTTGGTCCCACCTTTCGCGCCGAGAAGTCGAAGACCAGGCGCCACCTCACCGAATTCTGGATGGTCGAGCCCGAGGTGGCGTTCAACGACTCGGACGCCAACATGCGGCTCCAGGAAGAGTTCGTGAGCTACATCGTGGCCCGGGCGCTTGACCGGCGGGCGGCGGAGCTGAAGGAGCTCGAACGCGACACCGCGCCGCTCGGGCGGGTGCTCGCCCCCTTTCCCCGCATCTCCTATTCGGACGCAGTATCCAAACTCAACACCCTCGGTTCCGATATCAGCTGGGGCAGCGACCTCGGCGGGGACGACGAGACCCTGCTGGCAAAGGAGTTCGATCGTCCTGTCTTCGTCTATAACTACCCCAGGCAGGTGAAGGCCTTCTACATGAAGGAAAACCCCGATGACCCCCGAACCGTGCTCAACAACGACTGTCTGGCGCCCGAGGGGTACGGCGAGATCATCGGCGGGTCTCAGCGCGAGGACGACTACGATAAACTGCTCACCCGAATCCAGGAACAGAAACTCGACCCCGAGGTCTATCGCTGGTACCTCGACCTGCGTAAGTACGGGACTTTCGTCCATTCAGGTTTCGGGCTCGGCGTCGAGCGCACGGTGGCCTGGATCTGCGGGATTCCTCATATTCGCGAGGCCATCGCGTTCCCGAGACAAATACACCGGTTATACCCGTAGGGGCGACGCGTGCGTCGCCCGTATTGGGCGAGGCACGCCGTCGCCCCTACGACATCTTGACCTCCACCCACAACTCGTCCAACACCTCCAGCCCCGCCGACGAGACCTCGATCCCGCGTTCCGCGGCCAGCCGTTCGATCTGCTCGAAACGATCGCGGAACTTTCGATTGGCTCGATCGAGGGCAAGGCCGGGCTGAACCCCTGTCTTCCGCGCGAGATTCACCACCGCGAACAACAGGTCACCGATCTCGTTCACCAGCTCTTCACTCGGCGTCTGGCCAGGGGCGTTGGGGTCGGTGTCCCGCGGGGCTTCAGAAGGACTTCTGGCGCTACCCAGCTCGGC
The DNA here is from genome assembly GCA_964487785.1 of uncultured Gemmatimonadaceae bacterium. Classification (GTDB taxonomy): domain Bacteria; phylum Gemmatimonadota; class Gemmatimonadetes; order Gemmatimonadales; family GWC2-71-9; genus CAVVWJ01. Next base: position 27,085 of record CAZASU010000002.1, read on the forward strand.
CTCGACCTCGGTCAACTCTTCGCGAATCTTGTCGAGTGGCCCTTCCACGTCGGGCCAATCGAAGCCGACTGAGGCGGCTCGCTCTTGAAGCCGGCACGCCATCAGGAGCGGCGGCAGGGTGGGAGTGAGCCCGCCGAGCACGTGGCCGCTGCGTTCCCGGCGCTTGATGTGCTCCCATGGCTCGGCGTCGCCCAGGTCGAACAGGTGGGGGTGGCGCCGCCGCATCTTTTCTTCCAGCTCCCCGGCTACGTCGTCGCCGGTAAACTCGTCCAGCTCCTCGGCGATGACCAGCTGAAAGGCCAGATGAAGCAGCAGATCGCTGACTTCGCCCCGGATCTCATCCGGCCTGCCTTCGCCCAGCGCGTGGTCCAACTCCAGGACTTCCTCCACCAGATAGGGGCGCAGCGTCTCCCGGGTTTGCGCCCGATCCCAGGCGCACCGATTCCGCAGGTCGCGAACCATGGTCATCGCGCGTCCAAGCGCTGAATTGTCTTGCATTTATCCCTCGCGGCGAATATCATACCGCCGGCTCGCCCATGACCTTTTCCCCCGAGACGACACGCGCCTGGGTGGACGTCGACCTGGCAGCGCTGGTAGCGAATGCACGCACGGTGGCCGCGGTCTCCGGCAGCCGGTTGTTGCCAATGGTCAAAGCTAACGGCTACGGGCTGGGTGCGACGGAGGTGGTCCGCGCACTCGAGGGGCTCGATCCATGGGGCTTCGGTGTAGCCTCTCTCGACGAAGCTCGACTGCTGCGCGCCTCCGGGATCACCCGGCCGATCCTGGTGATGACGCCATTCCAGCCGCAGTGCATGGCGCAGTACCTCGATCTCGACCTGCGTCCCTCCATCGGCGATGTCTCGGCCCTCGAGAGCTGGATCGCCCGGGGCGGTAGACCGTTCCACGTCGAAATTGATACCGGCATGAGCAGGGCAGGTGTGCGCTGGGACGATCGGGCCACCCTCAGCCGGTTCGCCACCGTGCTTCCGACATCGAAGGGCTGGGAAGGCGCGTTCACCCACTTTCTGGCCGCCGAGTCGGACGCCGATGCCACCAGGCGTCAGTGGGATCGCTTTCAGGAGGTGCTCCGCGCACTGCCGGGACGTCCTCCCTTGATTCATGCAGCCAACAGCGCCGCCGCCCTCCGGGGAAAGATCTTCGCTGGTGATCTGGTACGGCCCGGCATCTATCTGTACGGTGGCGCTGCCGGATCACCGTCACCGCAGCCGGTCGCAGCCTTGCGGGCTCGTGTGGTGGCGATCCGCTCGATCGCTGCGGGAGACACCGTCGGATACGGAGCAACCTGGCGAGCCGAGCGGCCCACGAGAGTTGCAACCGTCGGGGTAGGGTACGCGGATGGATTCCCCCGCGGGAGTCCAGCCGGAGGTCCGGAACGTTCCCCGCGTCACATCGAGTTGAACGGCAAAGTGGCCCCTGTGGTCGGACGAGTCACCATGGATATGTGCATGGCGGCAGTGGGAGAGCAGGTGGCCGTAGGAGACGTGGCCACGGTGTTCGGCGGACTCATCTCGCTCGACCAGCAAGCCGAAGCTGCTGGCACCATCTCTTACGAGCTATTAACCCGGCTGGGGCCGCGAGTCGCTCGTCGTTACGGGAGAACGCGGTGAACCCTCACTTCGCGTCGCTCGTTCTGGGCCTGTCCCACCAGGCCGAAGCTGCGCTCGGCGGGGAGCTGCCGCCGGGGGCGGAAGGGATCGGCAACGCGCGGCAGTTGGCGCAGACACTGATCGATACGCTCGGCATGCTGGCCGAAAAGACCTTGGGCAGTCTCGATCCCGATGAAAAGCAGCTACTGGATCAGGCGCTCACGGCGCTTCGCTTCCGTTTCGTGCAGACCATGCCGAAGGCCTGATGCGACGCGCGGCAATCATCATTCTCGACGGCGTAGGCATCGGTCCAGCCCATGATGCAGCAGCCTACGGCGATGCCGGCAGCAACACCCTTGGCAATGTGGCTCGCGCGGTAGGCGGGCTGTCGGTTCCCCGGCTCGAGACTTTGGGGCTGGGCCACTGCGCCGAGCTGGCCGGGGTGGCGCGAGTTTCCGCGCCCGCTGCAGCGCACGGGGTCTGCGAGCCCGCAAGTCCAGGCAAGGACAGCACGACCGGCCACTGGGAAATCTGCGGCCTGCTGCTGGAGGCGCCGTTCCCCACCTATCCCCATGGCTTTACTTCCGCGGTGGTCGATGAGTTCGTCCGGCTCACCGCGCGCGGGGTACTCGGCAACAAGCCGGCGTCGGGTACCGCGGTGCTGGACGAGTACGGAGCCGAGCATCGGCGGACCGGCAGCTGGATCGTGTACACCTCGGCGGACAGCGTCTTCCAGATTGCGGCCCACGAGGAAACGGTTCCGCTGGGCGAGCTCTATGCGGCCTGTCTGACCGCACGGCAGCTCCTCCGCGGAGAGCACAGTGTCTCCCGGGTCATCGCCCGCCCCTTCGTGGGTGAACCCGGTGCCTGGAAGCGAACGGGGGGCAGACGGGACTACAGCCTGCCTCCACCCGGTCCCACACTGTTGGACCGGCTGGCCGAGCGGCAAATACCGCGGGTGGGGGTCGGCAAGGTAGACGACCTGTTCGCCGGCCGCGGCATCACCAGCATCCACACCGAGACCAACGCGGAAGCCTACGCGCTGATCGAGGGAGCCATGGCCGCGATGAACCGGGGGTTGCTTCTGGCCAACGTGATCGAGTTCGATCAGACCTGGGGTCACCGGAATGACATCGAAGGCTTCCGCCGCGGTCTCGTGGAGCTCGACCGGAACGTTCCCCGGCTGCTCAACGGTGTCCGCGAGGATGACCTCGTTATCTTTACGGCCGATCACGGCAACGACCCGACCACGCCGTCCACTGATCACTCACGCGAGATCGTTCCGCTGCTGGTGTTCGGCCCAAAGGTCCGTCCCGCGGACCTGGGCCGCCGTCGCACCTTCGCCGACATCGGTCAGACCGTGGCCGAGTTTCTCGGGGTACCGGCACTGGGTGCGGGCACCTCGTTTCTACCCGAGGTTTGGCTTGACTGATTCTCTGATCTCTGCCGCACGAACGGCCCAGGCTCACGCCTACGCACCGTACTCCAACTTCCGGGTGGGCGCGGCGCTCGAGAGCCATGACGGGGCTGTCTTCAGCGGGTGCAACGTCGAAAACGCCTCGTATGGACTCACCATCTGCGCCGAGCGGGCGGCCATCTGCGCTGCCGTGAGCGCGGGGGTGACCCGATTCAGACGCGCAGTCGTGGTGTCCGATGTCGACCCCCCGGCGGCTCCGTGTGGTGCCTGCCGCCAGGTCCTGGCGGAATTCGGTCTCGATCTCCCGATCGACGGGGTCGGGTCCCGGGGGACGGTGCGCTGGCGCCTTTCCGATCTGCTGCCCGTCGCGTTCGGTCCGGAGCAGCTTCGGTGAAGTGGGGGATCGGCGGACTATTGGCGGTCATCACCATCGTAGGCTGTCAGGAAAAGCTGACTGCCCCGGCGGACTGTCCCGCGCTCTGCCCAGGGGGGCAGCCACAGATCTTCGACGAGGTGTTCACTGCCGTGAGCGGGGCCGACAGCAGCTTCGTCGGATACGTGCAGCCGCATCAGGCGGCGGCACTCCTGGTCTCCAATGGACTACAAGGGTTCGAAGAGCGCGGTCTGGTGCGCTTTCTCGCCCGTAGCGCCACGGTCAGCGTACGTGACACGGCGCGCACCTACACGATCGACTCGGTCGCCCTGAGTTTCACGCTCGTCGCTCGCGACACCAACCTGACCGGTCTCCAGCTTCTCCTGTACCGCCTGACGCCCTCGATCGACTCGGCCACGACCTTCGCTGCTATCGATCCCGGGTTCGTTCCGGAGAGCCTCATCGCCACCGTCGACGTGCCCGACACTCTCAACGCAGGCACCGTGCGAACGGTTTTTCAGGGTGCCGATCTCAGCCGGGTAGAGATACCGGCGTCTGACAGCGGTCGGCTGGCCCTCGGCCTTCGAATTGCCGCACCCACGGCCACTGGTGTCCGAGTGGGCGCCCTCGCTGGTGGCTCCGGTCCGATTTTCACCACCTACACCACTCTCGACGTTCCCGATACCGGGACCGCGAAGCTCAGGACGATCCCACTGGGCGCCGCGTTCAGCACCTATGTCTCGCAGGTTCCCCAGGCCGTTGATCCTACGTTGCTGGCTGTCGGCGGGGCGCCATCGGCACGGGCGCTGCTTCGGTTTAATCTGCCCTCCCGGATCCGGGACTCGGCCACGATAGTCCGTGCCACCCTCGAGTTGACCCCGGTCGCGCCGATCACGGGATTGGCGACCGACCCGGCCCGGCTGCTGAGCCGGGCTGTGCTAGCCGATGTGGGGGCCAAATCGCCGGTGAGCTCCGTTGCCGGGCGGGTGCCGGAGGATACCCTGGAGGCCGGAACCAGCGCCGTCAGTATCGAGGCGGTTCGGTTGGTCGAGCTGTGGCTCGGAACCACCACCCGGCCTACGGCTCTGGCACTGTCACTTACGCCGGAGGCGGCCAGCTTCTCACGGCCGGTCTTCTATTCGACGCAGGCGGCAGACCCGGCACTCCGGCCGCGGCTCCGGATCAGCTACCTGCTGTCATTCCCCTTTGAGACTCCCTAAGTGCGCCGAGCTTTTGTTGTTTTCGCCTTGGCCATCCTGCCGAGCGCAGTTGGGGCGCAATCGTCCCAGTTCGGTGCGCGGGGCCTGGGCTACCCCGGCCGGGCTCTGGCGGTTCGGGCGATTGGCACCGGTGGCGCTTTCGGGCTCTTTGACCCGGAGTCGAGCCAGAACCCTGCGGCTCTGGCCAGCGTGCTGAACCTCACCAGTGTGTTCACGATCACTCAAGGCTTCCGAAGTGTGGAGAACCCAGCGGGGACGGCCTCGGTCCGGGACACCCGATTCCCCCAGCTCATGGTTGCGGGGCCGGTGCGCCGCTTTCCGGCGGTAGTCGGGTTCAGTTTTTCCAACTACACCAGCCGCGACTTCACCCTGGCAACCTCGGAGACAATCGACCTGCGTGGAGTTCCGGTGAACGTCAGCGACACCTTCTCGTCGCGCGGCGGCCTTAATGATTTCCGGATTGCCGGGTCCTATCGCTTCGGGACTCAATGGGCGGTCGGCGGGGGCTTCCACATCATCAGCGGCTCCAACCGGCTCACCTCGACACGGATATTCGACGATCCCAACTATCTGTCCAGCCGGCAGAAATCCGAGCTTTCCTTTGCCGGTGTCGGTGTCTCGGTGGGAGTAACACGCCAGTTCGGGCCCAACTTCGCCGTCTCCGCGGTGGCCCGGTCTGACGGACACGTCAACCTGGACCGCGACTCTACCCGGGTTCGTACCATCGATCTACCCTACACGGTCGGGCTGGGCCTCCACTGGCGCCCGTTGCCCAAGCTCGATCTTGCCGGTCAGGCTATGGTTCGGACCTGGTCTGCCGCCAACAGCGATCTGCTCGCACTGGGCGGAACGGGGGCGCAGAACACGGTCGAGGCGGCTGTAGGTGCTGAATACGCGTCTGATCCGAAGCGGCCTTATCGGCGCCCCATCCGGCTCGGCATTCACTACGCTATCCTGCCGTTTCCCTTGCTGCCCGCTCAGCACGGCCGGGAATTCGGTGTGTCGGTTGGGAGCGGCGTGCGGTTCGCTCAGCAGCGGGCCGGCCTGGATCTGGCCCTGGAGCACGTCTGGCGCTCCGAAGGAGCCTACTCCGAGAACGGCTTCATTCTGTCGTTGGGGATTTCGGTGAGGCCTTGAGGGGCTATAATTTCCCATGCTGAAACGCGTCTACATCGAGACCTACGGCTGCCAGATGAACGTGGCGGACTCCGAACTGATGTTCGGGGTTCTCGGTCGCGAGGGGTACTTGCGGACGGAGAAACCCGGGGACGCCGACGTCATGCTGGTCAACACCTGTGCGGTGCGCGACAACGCGGAGCAGCGCGTGATCGGCCGCATGGGTGAGCTCCAGCGACACAAGCGCCCCGGGAGTGTTCTGGGGGTGGTTGGGTGCATGGCTCAGCGGTTGGGCCCTGCACTCCTGGCCAAGGTGCCACGGGTTGACCTGGTCGTGGGTCCCGATGCGTACCGCAACCTTCCCGAGCTCATTGGCCTGGCACAGGCCGGTCAGCGGATGAGCGACACCGGGTTTCGTTCCTGGGAACACTACGAAGACGTGCCGGCAGTGCGGGAAAAGGGCCCCAGCGCATTCGTCACGGTACAGCGCGGCTGCGATTATCGCTGCACCTTCTGCATTGTTCCTCAAACCCGGGGACCGGAGCGGAGCCGGCGGCTGGCGGACGTGCAACGAGAGGTGACCGGCCTGGTGGAGCAGGGCACCACCGAGGTCACGTTGCTGGGCCAGACGGTCAACAGCTATCACGACGGCGAGCACGACTTTGCCGATCTCCTGCGAGCCGTCGGGGGTATCGAGGGGCTGAGGCGAATCCGGTTTACCAGCCCGTACCCGACCGATTTCACGCCTCGGGTGGTAGAGGCCATAGCCACCACCCCAGCGGTCTGTGAGCACGTGCACTTGCCGGTGCAAAGCGGCTCGAACGCGGTACTCAAGCGAATGCTGCGCCGCTACACTCGCGAGCGCTATCTGGAGGTCGTCGCTGAACTCCGCCGCGCAGTACCTGGCATCACGTTATCGACCGATATCATCGTCGGCTTCCCCGGGGAGACCGAGGATCAGTTCGCGGCAACCCTCAGCCTCGTCGCCCAGGCTAACTTCGACGACGCCTACACCTTCAAGTATTCGGTCCGGGAAGGCACCCCGGCGGTTCGCCTCAAGGATCACGTGGCCGATGAGGTGGCCTCAGAGCGGCTCGCCCGGCTGGTCGAGGCCGTACGAGCCCACGTTCGCTGCAAGAACGTGGCTCGGATCGGCGAGACTCACGAAGTGCTGGTCGAACGGCCCGCGCGGCGCGGCCATCTCATGCTGGCCCGCACCCGCACCAACCAGCTCGTGGTACTGGATATGCCGGCAACCGCTATCGGCGAGTACCATACGGTCCGGCTCACGGGAACCACTGGATCGACCTTCACCGGGGCCGTGGTCTTGCCTCAGTTGGCGGTCCTCTGATGAAGAATCTGGTCGAAGACCACGTGCTGGCCGCGTACGATACGCTGCGACCGCTTTTTCCGGCGTACTGCGGCTGCGACCTGTGCCGGGACGATGTACTGGCGTTCACGCTCAATCGGGTTCCGCCCCGCTACGTATCGAGGCGCGAGGGTGCGGTGGTAACCGAAGTAAGTTTGGAGAAGGAACAGAGTCGTGCCGCCATCGAGGTGGTCGTCATGGAGGCGCTGCGCAAGATCTCGGTGGCGCCCCGGTGCGGGCGGCGTGGGGGTGTCGCCCCCGGCTAGTCGGATGGCCGCCATGAGAATGCGGCCCGCCATCCTGTTTACCACCGCCTACGGGGCCGGTCTCGCGACCGGCCTCTTGCATTTTGGTGCACCACTCGGCGTGGTGGCGGTTACACTCGCCGCTGCACTCCTGGCCCGGCAGCCGCTCGTTATCCTGCTTGCGTCCGCTGCTTTGCTCGGGCGCCTGAGCGGGGAGCTCGCCTGGCTGCGGGAGGCGGACCAGTGTGCGGTGCGGCTGCCGGTGGGGCGAATGATCCTTTCCGCCCGCCTGCTCGAGCCGGCAGACTCGACCGGGGGCCTCGTGGTCGTGCAACCGGTGCGGGCCGGCTGCACCGGGCCCGTCACCTCCCGCTGGCCGTCTGGGCATCCGATGGACGCGGGTCTGGTTGTCGTGGTAACCGGACAGTGGATTCCCCGGCCGGGTGCGGCCGGCCGGCCCTCCGGCACCCTTCTGGTCCGCGATGCCGCAAGCAGTCCCGGGCGCGCAGCGGCGGCGGCGCGGCTTCGCACGGCGTTGGCCCACAGCAGCCGCATACTGTATGGCGACCGGGCACCGATGGTGGACGCTCTCATTCTGGGCCGGCGCGGCGGCATCGACCGGGCGCTTCAGGACCGGTTCGCGCAATCCGGGTTGGTGCACCTCCTCTCGATCTCCGGGTTCCACGTCGGAGTGATCACCGCCTGGGTCTTCCTCCTCTGCCGGATGCTCCGCCTGGAAAGGGGGCGCGCCTTCGCACTGGCTGCCGGAGCCAGTGTCGCCTACGTGGCCTTTCTCGGCTGGCCGGCGCCGGCTACCCGGGCCGCCGCACTCGCCGTGCTTCTGGCAGCGAGCCGGGTGCGTCAGCGCAGGGTTGAGACCAACTCGCTTCTGTCGGCAACCTGTCTCTGTGTTCTTCTCATCGATCCCTGGGCGATCGCCGATCTCGGCGCGTGGCTATCGGCTGCCGCACTCTGGGGAGCCACCACCTTCAGCAGGTGGACCGACCGGACGCTCGGCGAGACGGCCTGGTGGAGGACGCTGGGATCGTCGGTCGGCGCGACCCTCGCCACAGCGCCGATTACAGCCACCACGCTCGGGGCAGTAGCGGTAATTGGCGTCGTTCTCAATTTTCTCGCCATTCCGCTCGCGGCCGTGGCCGTGCCCGGCGTCCTGGCTAGTCTCCTCCTCTTTCCCGTGTGGCCCGGGGTTGCCGGGTCGCTGGCAGGCGGCGCCGGCCTGGCTCTCCACCTGCTGGAGCTTCTTGCCACCGCGGGTGCCGCGGTGCCCGGCGGTCACGTCATCGGGTCTGCGGAGATCCGGTCGGCACTGCCCTGGATCCTCGGCCTCGTCCTCAGTCTCTGGTGCATCGGTAAGCGGAACACGTTGAGGGAGGCCATCAGGAGGTGGGGTTGGGCGGGGGTCGTAGTACTGTGGGCCAGTCTGTTCTGGTCCTGGTCACCCCGTACGGCTAACAGCGGTTCCGGACTCGCGTTACATTTTCTCGACGTCGGCCAGGGAGATGGGGCCGTCCTGCGGACACCCGCCGGGCGCTGGGTTCTGATCGACGCGGGTCCACGAAGCAGCCACAGCGATGCTGGCCGCCGGGTGGTCGCTCCGTTCCTGGCCAGCCAGGGGGTCCGGCAACTGGCGATCGTTGTCGTCTCCCACGCGCACGCCGACCATCTTGGCGGCGTTCCCAGCGTGCTCGATCGGTTCGACGCTCAGATGGTGATCGAGCCCGGTGAGCGGGTGGCCGACCCGCTCTACTACGCCTTTCTCGACGAGCTCGCTGCCGGTGCCATCGGGTGGCACATTGCCCGCCGTGACGAGCGCTTTGTGCTGGACGGCGTCGCCTTCACCGTTCTGCATCCCGATCCGGCCTGGCCCGGCTGGGGCGAGGACGTCAACGAAGACTCGCTCGTCCTCCTGGTGGAGTACGGCGCCTTCCAGGCCCTGTTTGCCGGTGATGCCGGCTTTCCGGCGGAGGCCGAGATGCGGAACCGGGCACGAGCCGTGGACCTCCTCAAAGTGGGTCATCACGGAAGCCGAGGCAGCACGGGCGATGAGTGGCTCGATTCGTTGCGGCCCAGGGCTGCGGTGATCTCGGTGGGACAGAACAAGTACGGCCACCCCTCGCCCACTACGCTCGCACGCTTGCGACGCCACCGGGTGGAGGTATGGCGCACCGATCGGGATGGTGCCATAACCGTCACGACCGATGGCACTGAAATGACGGTGCAGGCGAAGGGGCGCTCGACCACGTACGATGTGCGGCAGGAATAGTGTGAACAGTGAACTGTGAACGGTCAACGGGAGGTCGCAGACATCGGAGCTTCCTGTTCACCGTTTACCGTTAATGCTCTTGTCAGGAGGTCCTTTGAACTCGCACGTCACAACTATCGAGCGCTTCATCCTCGACCAGGAAGATCGCTATCCCGAGGCTACGGGAGAGTTGTCCAACCTTCTCTATGACATCTGTCTTGCCGCCAAGATCATCGCCGCCTCCATCAGGCGGGCGGGCCTGGTCAACATTCTGGGCACCGCAGGTGTGCAGAACGTGCAGGGCGAGGAACAGCAGAAGCTCGACATCTTCGCCAACGAGACTCTGAAGAACTGCCTGAAGCACACCGGAAGGGTCTGCGTGATGGGCTCGGAGGAAGACGACGACATCATCCCGGTTCCTCCCGAGTATCCGCTCGGCAAGTACGCCGTCCTCTTCGATCCGCTCGACGGCTCCTCCAACATCGATGCCAATTCCGCAGTCGGCACCATCTTCAGCATTTACCCTCGGATCAGCATGTCCGGGCGGGGCACGGCAGCTGACGTGCTTCAACCCGGGTGCAGGCAGGTGGCGGCCGGCTACGTCATGTACGGCTCGAGCACGATGCTGGTGTACACCACGGGGCAGGGGGCACACGGGTTCACCCTCGATCCCACGATCGGCGAGTTCCTGCTCTCCCACCCGAGAATCATCACACCCCGGGTCGGCAAGTATTACAGTGTGAACGAGAGCAACTTCGGCCGGTGGGACAGGGGGATGCAGAAGGCGGTGCGTGGATTGAAGGGGGATGTGCCCGAGGGACAGGGGTCCACTGACGTGACGCCGAAGAACAGTCGCTACATGGGCTCCCTGGTGGGAGATTTTCATCGCAACCTCATCGCCGGCGGCATTTTTCTCTACCCGGCCGACAGCAAGAATCCCCGGGGGAAGCTCCGGCTGCTGTATGAGGCGAGCCCCATGGCGTTCCTGGCCGAGCAGGCCGAGGGATCGGCCACCGACGGGGTCAACCGGATTCTCGACATCGTGCCCGAGAAGCTGCACCAGCGGACGCCATTGGTGATCGGCTCGAGGGAAGATGTGGGCTTCGTCGCCGACACGCTGCGGCGCGTGGCCGAGCGGGCGAGCGGAGCCGTTTCGCAACCGGCCTCGTGAAGACCGTCTACGGGCCCGAGGACTGGACCGGCGACCCGGCCGGCGATCTCGGACGCCCGGGCGAGTTCCCCTTCACCCGTGGTCCCTACCCCAACATGTACACTGGGCGGCTCTGGACGATGCGCCAGTACGCCGGGTTCGGCACGGCCCAGGAGACCAACCAGCGGTTCCGGCAGCTGCTTGCCGCGGGCCAGGTGGGGCTTTCGACCGCGTTCGATCTGCCCACGCAGATGGGCTACGACTCGGACCACGCGATGGCGGAGGGAGAGGTCGGGCGGGTCGGAGTGGCCATCGATACGGTAGAGGATATCAAGACGCTGTTCCGGGAGATCCCGCTGGACCGGGTCTCCACTTCGATGACGATCAACGCAACCGCCGCCATTCTCCTTGCCATGTATGTGGTGGCGGGTGAGGAGCAGCAGGTGCCACGGAGCAAGCTCACCGGAACCGTCCAGAATGACGTGCTCAAGGAATACATCGCGCGGGGGACGTACATCTATCCGGCCGCCCCGTCGCTGAGGCTGGTGGCCGACATCTTCCGCTTCGTGGAGGACGAGGGGATGAGCTTCAACCCGATCTCCATCAGCGGTTATCACATGCGGGAGGCCGGCGCCACGGCGGTGCAGGAGGTCGGGTTTACGCTGGCCAATGCGCTGGAGTATGTCCGGGTTGCGGTGGGTGCCGGCCTCAGCATCGACGGCTTCGGACCCCGACTCTCGTTCTTCTTCGCCAGCCACAACAACCTCCTCGAGGAGGTGGCGAAGTTCCGAGCCGCGCGAAGGTTGTGGGCCAGGGTGATGCGGGAGCGCTTCGGGGCCGGGGACGCCACCGCACGGATGCGGTTCCACACCCAGACCGGTGGTGTCACCCTGCAGGCGCAGCAACCGCTCAACAACGTCGTGCGGGTGACGGTGCAGGCGCTGGCGGCGGTGCTTGGCGGCACCCAATCGCTCCACACCAACGGGTACGACGAAGCCCTCTCCCTGCCCACCTCGGAGTCGGCGACGCTGGCGCTCCGGACCCAGCAGATCCTGGGCTTCGAATCGGGCGTTTCCGAGGTGGTGGATCCACTCGCCGGCAGCTACTACGTCGAGGCGCTCACCGATTCGATCGAGGCGGGTGCACGCAAGCTGATAACCGCCGTTGATGACTTGGGTGGCGCGGCTCAGGCGATCGAGCAGGGTTTCTTCCAGGAGGCCATTGCCCGGAGCGCCTACGAGCTCCAGAAAGCCCAGGAGTCGGGCGGCCGGGTGGTGGTAGGGGTCAACCGCTATGCCGATGACTCGGCGCCGCTTTCGATCCAGCCACCTGATTTCTCCGCTCTGGAAATCGAACAGCGCGCCCGCCTGGCCCTTGTCAAACGCGAGCGTGACGGCGCGGCCGCGGCCACCGCGCTACAGACCGTTCGGCAGGCCGCCGCGGGCACCGCGCCCCTGATGCCCCCTATCATCGATGCCGTCCGGGCCCGTTCGACCCTCGGCGAGATCAGCGATACCCTGCGTGACGTTTGGGGCGTCTATCGCCAGGCGTAAGGCTGATTCAAGCGGCGCAGGTTCGGTTGGACTAAGCAGGCAGGTCCCGCAATATCGACCTCATGATTCACCACGAAGGCACGAAGGACACGAAGGCTTCGGCTGATCGCCTCCATGGTAAACTCTCGCTGGAGCCATTCCCGCTTGTACGCTCCCCCAGGGCTCGGTAAGTTTAGAACCTGATTTCGTTTACCTCAGACGGGCGACCATGCCGACCTATGAGTACCAGTGCCCGGAAGGGCACGAGTTCGAGCTCTTTCAGAGGATGGCCGAGAAGCCCCGCGCCAAGTGCCCGATGTGCGGGAAAATCGCCGCGCGCCAGATCTCCGGTGGGGCCGGGTTGGTATTCAAGGGCAGCGGCTTTTACATCACGGACTACGGCAAGGACGGCAAGGGTCCGCGGAAGGATCCGTCGGAGAAGTCGGACAGCGGAGAATCCAAGGAGGCCAAGCCCGCGGCCGAATCCAAGTCTGGCGACTCCTCGAAGTCTGAGGCCAAGCCCCCCGCCAAATCAGAAGCCAAGCCCGGCAAGCAGCCGCCGAGCAAAGGGCCGGCAAAGGGCGCTCCCGAGTGAGCGAAATCCTTCGCGCCGAGCTGTCGCGGGTGGCCTCGCGGCTCGGTGCCGACGGAATCGAGTTCGTGCTGGAGCGCCCCCGGGACGCGGGCCACGGCGACCTGGCGACCAACCTCGCCATGGTGCTCGCGCGGCGGGAGCGGGCCAACCCGCGCAAGACCGCCGAGCGGGTGCTCCAGGAACTGCATCTCTCACCTGATCTGGTCCAGAAGACGGAGATCGCGGGCCCCGGCTTCATCAACTTCTGGTTGGCCGGCGACCAGCTCGCCAGCGTCCACCGCCGTATCCTCTCCGAGGGAGTGGACTACGGACGGAGCGAGCTGGGCAGGGGGCTCGACGTCAACGTCGAGTTTGTCTCCGCGAATCCCACCGGACCCCTGCACGTCGGCCACGGCCGGCAGGCGGCCCTGGGCGACGCGATCGCGGCGCTGCTTCAGTGGACCGGTCACAAGGTGGTCCGCGAGTTCTACTACAATGACGCCGGGGTCCAGATCGTCAATCTGGGCGACAGCGTGCAAGCGCGGGTACGTGAGGCGCTCGGCGAGCGGGCATCGATTCCCGAGGGCGGCTATCACGGCGAGTACATCAAGGAGATTGCGGCCACCTACGTCCGGGAGCATCCCGACGATCCCCGTGCCGAGCGGGTCGAGGATGTCCGCCGCCTGGCGGTGCGCGAGCTGCGGCAGGAGCAGGATCGGGATCTGAAAGCCCTGGGCGTGGTATTCGACGTCTACTACCTGGAATCCTCGCTCTACTCGGCAGGGAAGGTGGACGCCGTGGTCGGTGCGCTCAGCGCCCGGGGCCAGACCTACGAAGACGACGGCGCGCTCTGGCTCCGCACCACAGCATACGGTGACGACAAGGACCGGGTGATGCGGAAGTCAGACGGCACCTTCACCTACTTCGTGCCCGACGTGGCCTACCATGTCACCAAGTGGGAGCGCGGGTTCCGGCAGGCCATCAACGTTCAGGGAGCCGATCACCACAGCACGGTCACGCGGGTCCGCGCCGGCCTGCAGGCGCTGGGAATGGGCCTCCCCGCCGACTACCCCGAATACGTGCTGCACCAGATGGTGACCGTGATGAAAGGTGGGGAGGAGGTCAGGATCTCCAAGCGCGCGGGCAGCTACGTGACTGTGCGGGAGCTCATCGACGACGTCGGGATCGACGCGGTGCGCTACTTCTTCCTGATGCGGAAGGGCGACTCGCAGCTCATCTTCGATGTGGACCTGGCCCGGGAACAGAGCGACAAGAATCCGGTCTTCTACGTGCAGATGGCACACGCCCGCCTCAGCGGAATCTTCCGCACCGCCGATCGGGATCCCGAGACCATCAGCGGGGATCTCGACGTGGGCGCGCTCCTGGCGCCGCAGGACCTCGAGCTCCTCAAGAAGCTGGCAGCCTTCCCCGACGTAGCGGAGGCTGCGGCGCGGGAGCGTGAGCCTCACCGCATCGCTACCTATCTGCATGAGCTGGCGACCGTCGTGCATGGGTGGTATCACCACACACGCGCCGTCGGGGCCCCCGAGGGTCCCGCCACCGAGCATGCGCGGCTCCTGCTCGCCCGGGCTGCGCGAACCGTCCTGGCCAATGCGCTTGGGCTGCTCGGCATTTCCGCCCCTGACAGGATGTGATCCGATGTCTTTGCTGGTGGTCGGGAGCATAGCGCTCGACTCCATCTTCACGCCCTTCGGCGAGACTGCTGACGCGCTGGGTGGGTCGGCCGTCTATTTCAGCGTAGCCGGCTCCATTCTGCATCCGGTCCAGGTGGTGGGTGTGGTCGGCCATGACTATCCCTACGCCGAGCTCGAGCGGCTTGCTCTCAGGGGCATCGATTGGTCCGGGGTCGAGCGGGCGCAAGGAGAAAGCTTCCGCTGGAAGGGGAAGTACTCCTACGACCTGCAGAGCCGCGAGACGCTGGAAACCCGGCTTGGTGTCTTCGCCGACTTCCAGCCCAAGCTCCCGGCGTCCTTCCGGTCATCACGTTTCCTGTTCCTGGGTAACATCGACCCCGAGCTTCAGCTGGGAGTGTTAGAGCAAGTTGAAGAGCCCGAGCTGGTGGTGTGCGACACCATGAACTACTGGATCCAGAGCAAGAAAGCCGAGCTACTCCGGCTGCTCAGCCGGGTGGACGTGCTCATGGTAAACGACGGTGAAGCCCGCGAGCTGAGCGGCGACTGGAACATCCATCGGGCGGGCCGCTGGATCCTGTCCCATGGTCCCAAGCGCGTGGTCATTAAGCAGGGCGAGCACGGAGCCCTTCTGATCGAGGCGAATCGCACCTTCTATGTGCCGGCCTATCCTTTGGAGACCGTATTCGACCCTACCGGCGCCGGGGACGCGTTCGCCGGCGGGTTCATGGCCTATCTGGCGCGCACCCGGATGGTCACTGAGGACAACCTGCGTCGTGCCATGGTGTACGGAGCGGCGCTGGGGTCGTATGCCGTGGAGCAGTTCGGAATTCGCGCTTTTGACAACCTCACCCTGGCTGACGTCGAAACCCGGGTTCGCGCCTTTCAGGACCTGACCCATGTCCCGCTGGCCCAGGCGCTCGGGTGAAGGAGACTGCCGGCTCGCCCCGTGAGTACGCCGCTGCCGGGGTAGATCTCGAGACCGCGGAGGCGGCCAAGGCGCGCATCGGCGACCTGGTAGCGGGCACTCGTACCGCATTGTCCACCGGCCGAGTTGGGGCATTCGGGGGAATGGTGCGCATCCCCGCCGGCATGCGGCGACCCACGCTGGTCCTGAGCACCGATGGGGTCGGCACCAAGGTGCTCGTTGCATTACAGGCGAAACGATTCGATACGGTAGGCGAGGACCTGGTCAACCACAGCGTGAACGACATCCTGGTGCATGGGGCCGAGCCGATTGCCTTCATGGACTACATCGCGGGTGCCGGGTTGAGTGTGGAGCAGATTGCGCAGATTGTGGAGGGGATCGCTCGCGGGTGCCGCGCCCACGGAATGGCACTCGCCGGCGGTGAGACGGCGCAGATGCCCGGCCTGTACCAGCCTGGGACGTACGATCTGGCCGGCACCATCATTGGCGTGGTGGAGGAGGATCGCGCGCTCTACGGTGACGCGATCACGCCCGGGGACGTGCTGCTGGGCTACGCGTCCACCGGCCTGCACACCAACGGCTACACGCTGGCGCGGCGAATCGTCTTCCAACAAATGGGTCTGGACCTGGCCGACCAGCTGGGGGACACCGGCCAGACCGTCGCTCAGGCCCTGCTGGCCGTGCATCAGAGCTACTACCGGAGCGTGGTACCGGTGCTCGACCGCATGCACGGTCTGGCACATATCACCGGCGGAGGTATAGGGGGTAATCTGGTGCGGATATTGCCTGCTGAGAGTCAGGCGACGGTGGATCCCCATAGCTGGGAGCTGCCGCCGCTTTTCATGACGCTGCAGCAGGCAGGGCGGGTCTCCACCGGGGAAATGCGAGACGTTTTTAACCTTGGAGTTGGCCTTATCGCCGTGCTGCCCCCAGATGCCGTAGCGGCCGCCCAAAGCGCCGCTGCCGCCGACGGGGTCCCCACTTGGGTGATGGGCGAGATTCGTAGCGGCAGCCGCACCGTGCGTTTCGCCCGTCCGTAACGGAGAATACGATGCGCGCCGCTCCCCTCGTCTCAGGCCTGTTCCTGGTCGCTATTGCTTCGCCGGTACTGGCCCAGAACCCCGAGTGCTCCGGATACGTTGCTAACGCGCAGCGCGTGTGCGTCGCGGCGGTAGACGCCACCCGCGCCTTTCACCCGGTTATGGGCGTGCTGGTGAGCGGCGGGAACCCGATGATCGGCTCCGCCGCGACTCTTGGCGGTCTCGGCCACGCTTCGCTCACGCTGCGGGCCAACGCCGTGCAGGTGGTCCTTCCGGATCTAGCGTACGATGGAAGCAGCTCGACGGTACCGGCAGGCGACAAGTTGTGGGCCCCGGCTCCTCTGCTTGAAGGCGCCCTCGGAGTCTACGGCGGTGTCGGCAATGGACTGCTCGCCGTGGATCTGCTGGGCTCGGCGCAGCTGCTTCCCACCGACCAGATCGACAACCTCACGGTCGACGCGGGCGCGCGAAAGATTGGCGGGCTTGCACTCGGGCTTGGATACGGCGCGCGGGTGGGACTGCTCCGCGAGCGTGGGCCGCTTCCCGCGGTGTCGGTCAGCATCATGCGGCGGGACATTCCCGAGATCACCTATGGTGACGTGCCCGCCGGAGACCGCTACAGCTACGGCGTCGATCTCCATGCCACCAATCTGCGCATCGTTGCGAGCAAGCAGCTCCTGTTCTTCGACATGGCCGCCGGCCTCGGTTGGGACAAGTACACCGGCGATGCCGTCATCCAGTTTCGCGACCCGATCACGAATGTGCCTCAGCCGAGCATCCCAGTGGAGCTGAACAGCTCCCGCGTCCTCGGGTTTCTCAATGCGGGGATGAGCCTGTCGGTGGTGCGGCTGACTGGTGAGGTCGGCTACCAGGGCGGGAAGGATCAGAACCTGTCCACCGATTTCGAGGATCTCGATACCACGAAGGGGAAGTTCTTCGCCGGCCTCGGCCTGCGAGTGGGCTTCTAGCGCTGGAGTGGACGAGCGGGAGGCAATGGCCCGCGCCCTCGACCTCGCCTGGCGGGGTTGGGGAAAGGTCCAGCAGGATCCACTGGCCGGAGCGGTGATCCTCAGAGACGATAAGCTGGTAGGCGAGGGATGGCATCCGGAATACGGTGACCGGCATGCCGAAACGGTGGCCCTGGCCGACGCCGGCGAGCGGGCTCGAGGGGCGACGCTGGTTGTCACCCTCGAGCCCTGCTCGCATCAAGGCAAGCAGCCGCCCTGCACCGAGGCGATCATCCGTTCGGGTGTGGCACGAGTCGTCGCCGCCATGCGCGACCCCAATCCGCTGGCGGCGGGAGGTGCCGAGCGACTCCGCGAGGCGGGAGTGGACGTCGAGATTGGACCCCTGGGAGACGCCGCCGCGGTTCAGAACGCGATTTTCCTCCATGGCCTTGGTGACCAAACCCGTCCGTTCCTGGCCCTCAAGCTGGCGACTACGCTGGACGGGCGCATCGCGGACGGATTCGGTCGTTCCCGATGGATCTCGGGTGAATCAGCCCGCGACTACGTGCAGTGGCTTCGGGCCGGTTTCGATGCCATCGCCGTTGGCGGGCGCACCGCGCGGCTGGACGACCCCGCTCTCACAGTGCGCGGACCGGTTCAGCCGCGAACGGCCCCCCGGCGCGTGGTCTTCGACCGGGTAGCGGATTTGGGGCCCAATCTCACCCTCGTCCGCACCGCCGCGGAAACCCCAACCGTAGTCGTGGTGTCTCCCGAAGCCGATCGGACCCGGGTCAAGCGACTGCAAGCCGCGGGGGTTACGGTGGTCCAAGCCGGAAGCCTCCCCGAGTCGCTTGGCTTGTTGAGAGAGCAGGGCATCGCGTCTCTCCTGGTAGAGGGTGGCGGCCAACTGGCCGGAGCGTTACTCGCGGCCGGACTGGTTGACCGGTATTACTGGATTCAGGCCCCGGTCTGGCTGGGTGAGGGCGCGGTTCCAGCTTTTGCCGGGCTCCCGACCCGGGGCCTGGACCAGGCAGAACGGTGGCGGGCAGTGGAGCGAAGGTCACTGGGAGACGACACCCTGCTCGTCATGGACCGAGGCTGATGTTCACCGGAATCGTCACCGGGATCGGCACGGTGCGGAAGGCACTCACCCGCGCCGGAGGGTTGGAGCTCACCATCCAGGCGCCCTACAGCGGCATGGAGCCTGGTGAGAGTGTGGCGGTGGATGGCGCCTGCCTGACCGTCGAATCCGTCGGCCCTGACGCCTTCAGTGTCCACGTGGTGCGCACCACGCTCGACCGAACCCGGTTCGGGGAGTACGCCAGCGGCCAGCGGGTCAACCTGGAACGGGCGCTACAGGCGGGCGACCGGCTGGGCGGCCATCTCGTCCAGGCGCACGTGGACGGGGTAGGAAAGGTTGAGCGGGTGACCCAGCGGGAGGATGCCAGGCTGCTGGATCTCCGGGTTCCCGATCAGGTCGCCCGGGTTACGGTGCCCCTGGGGTCAATCACCGTGGACGGTGTGAGCCTCACGGTCAACGCGAAGCCGGTCCGGGACCTAATCCAGATCGCCCTCATCCCGTTTACTTTACAGCATACGACGCTGGGCGAGCGCGTGGTAGGTGATCGGGTACATCTCGAGGCCGATACCATCGGGAAGTACGTGGCCGCCCTCCTGGATCAGCGCGCCCCTACGGGATCTCCATGAACCGGACGAGCGGTTCCCCATGACGACTTTCGGGACCATCGAGCAGGCGATCGACGATCTGCGTAATGGCAAGATCGTGATCGTGGCCGACGATGAGGATCGCGAGAACGAGGGCGATCTCGTCTGTGCGGCGGAGCTTGCTACGCCCGAGATGATCAACTTCATGACCCTGCACGGGCGCGGGCTGATCTGCCTGGCTCTCACCGGTGAGCGTTGCGACCAGCTCGGTCTGCCCCAGATGACCGAGCGTAACACCGAGGAGCTGTCCACCGCCTTTACCATCAGCATCGATGCCCAGCGCCGCTTCGGCGTGACCACGGGCATCTCGGCCACCGATCGAGCTACCACCATCCATGTCGCCATCAACCCGGCCACCGTGCCCACCGATCTTCGCCGCCCGGGCCACGTCTTTCCTCTTCGCGCCCGGCCCGGTGGCGTCCTTCAGCGCGTGGGGCAGACCGAAGCCAGCGTGGATCTCGCCCGGCTGGCCGGCCTCAACCCGGCCGGGGTCATCTGCGAGATCCTCAACGCGGACGGCTCGATGGCGCGCCGGCCCCAGCTGCAGGAGATCGCCCGGCAGCACGGCCTGACATTCGTCACGGTCTCTCAGCTGGTGGCATACCGGCTGCGGACCGAGCAGCTGGTTCACCGGGTGGCCGAGGCACGGATCCCGACCAGCTTTGGCGAGTTCACGATCATCGGCTATCGCAATGACGTGGATTCAGCGGAGCACGTGGCGCTGGTCCATGGGGACATCAGCGGACAGCCCAATATGCTGGTTCGCATGCACTCGAAGTGCCTGACGGGCGACGTGTTCGGCTCCCAGCGCTGCGACTGCGGCTTTCAGCTGCAGCGAGCCATGGAGCTCATTGCCAAGGAAGGGAAGGGAGCCGTCGTGTACCTCGATCAGGAGGGGCGGGGCATCGGGCTTCTCAACAAGCTGCGAGCCTACGCACTCCAGGATAGCGGCGCCGATACGGTGCAGGCCAATGAGCGTCTCGGATTCGCTCCGGATCTCCGAAATTACGGCATCGGCGCGCAGATCCTCAGAGACCTGGGGCTCTCGTCCATTCGCATCATGACCAACAACCCCCGGAAGCTCGTTGGCCTGGACGGCTATGGCTTGGAGATCGTAGAGCGCGTCCCACTTCTCGCCAACCCCAATCACGAGAATCGTACCTACCTCCAGGTCAAGCGCGACAAGCTCGGCCACCTCTTCACCCACTGATCCTGTGCCCGACTTCTCCGGCCGCCTTCGCGCCTCCGGGCGAGTGGCGATCCTGGTAAGCCGCTACAATGAATTGATCACCACCAAGCTTCTCGAGGGGGCTCTCGCCTGCTGTCAGGAAGCCGGTCTTTCGCGCGAGGAGGTGGACGTCGTGTGGCTGCCCGGTGCGTTCGAGCTCCCGGTCGCGGCGGCGGCGGCGGCGGAGACCGGCCGGTATTCCTGTCTGGTCGCGCTCGGCGCAGTCATCCGGGGAGACACCCCTCATTTCGACTACGTGGCAGGCGAAGCCATCCGAGGCTTGAGCGCCGTGGCGGTGCGGCATGCGCTGCCGGTCGGATTCGGCGTGCTGACGGTGGACACGCTCCAGCAGGCGGCGGACCGAGCCGGCGGAAGTGCGGGGAACAAGGGTCACGAGGCCGCCGCGGCGGCACTCCGGGCGGCAGACGCGTTGGCCCAGCTGCGGGGACATCATGCTCAGAGTTGAGACCAAGGGCCGGGCGCGCGCGCTCCAGATCCTCTATGCCTGGGAGCTACAGGGCGGGAACCGGCCTATGCCGGTGGTGGTGAGCGGGGTTGCACACCTCACCGGACCCGAGCCTCGGATCCTGGACCGGGCCGAGGAGCTGGCCTCGGGTGTGGTCAATAATATCGAGACCCTGGATGCCGAGATTGCCCAAGCCGCGGAGAACTGGCGAATGAGCCGGATCGCGGTGGTCGAGCGGAATATTCTGCGGCTCGGCATTCACGAGCTTCGCCGGGGAGAGGTACCCCCGAAGGTGGCGATCGACGAGGCGGTGCAGCTGGCCCATTGGTTCGGAGGGGTTCGCGCGCCTGGCTTCGTGAACGGCATTCTCGATGGGGTGGCTCACTCACTCGGACGGCTGTAGCGCTTTTCCTGAGCATCGCGAAGAGCCGCACTTTTCACTATCGGCAATCGTGAACATCCTCCTGGTCAACTGGCAGGACCGCGCCAATCCGCACGCAGGCGGAGCGGAGATTCACCTCTTCGAGATCTTCGGCCGGTTGACGGCGGCCGGTCACCGGGTACGATTGATCTGCTCGGGCTGGGCCGGCGCTCCCCGGACGGCCAGGATCGACGGCATCGACATCGAGCGGGTCGGGGGGCGCAACACCTTCGCGCTGCTGGGCCGGAGAGCGGTGCGACGCGCGCTGGCGGCTGAGCACCCCGACATTCTGGTCGAAGACATCAACAAGCTGCCCCTCTTTCTCGCAGCCGGCAGCCGGCTGCCGTTCTGCGCCATCGTTCCGCACCTGTTCGGCTCCACCGCTTTTGCCGAGGCCTCGTGGCCAGTCGCCGCGACCGTGTGGGCCGCCGAGCGTCCGCTTCCCTGGGCCTACCGCCGGGCGGGGTTCCATGCGATCAGCGAGAGTACCCGGGACGATCTGGTGGCCCGCGGCGTTCCTTCGGCACGGATTCGAGTCATCCATCCCGGGGTGGATAGCAGGCACTACAGGCCGGGTCCACCGGGACGTCGCTCGGCCACACCCAGCTTCTTGTATGTTGGACGGTTGAAGCGTTATAAAGGAATAGACTTCGCCATTCGGGCCCTGGCGGTTGCCCGGCGCCGGCGCCCCGATCTTCGTCTGGAGATTGCGGGCACCGGCGATCACCGGGCCGAGCTGGAGCAGTTGGCCGCCACTCTCGAGCTCGACCGGTCAGTCATTTTCCATGGATTCGTGAGCGAGGAACGGAAGATCGACCTGATGCGCGGGGCCTGGGCCAATATTTTCCCCTCCCCGAAGGAGGGATGGGGGATCACGGTCATCGAGGCAGCGGCATGCGCCACGCCGTCGGTCGCGTCGGATAGCCCGGGGTTGCGCGACTCGGTGTGTCACGGCGAGACCGGCTTTCTGGTTCGCCACGGCGACATCGACGCCCTGGCTGCCCGGATGGTGGAGTTGGCCGACTCGCCCCCGCTGGTGGCGCGCCTGGGAGATCATGCGCGGCGCTTTGCCGAAGGGCTGACTTGGGAGCGCACGGCACGGCAGACCGAGGAACACCTGGAAGACATCATAAAGGGCTCAGCTACTGGCTGAGCTCGGAGGAGCGTTCATGCAAACGACCATCACCACCCGTCATTGCGAAGTGTCCGAGACCCTGAGGGAACGCGCGATCACAGTCATGGAGCGGCTGGGGCACCTGGCCTCCCATCCTATGGAGATGACAGTCGTGTTCGATGCCGACGGCATTCAGCAGACGGTCGAGCTGCGGCTGCACGTGGCCCGCGGCGAGATCCTGGTGGCCAAGGGCGAGGGCGCCGATCACCGCAGTGCCCTCGATCGAGCCGAGGACAAGTTGCGGCGGCAGCTCGAGCGAGTGTCCGACCGCCGTCGGGCCCGGCCTATCCAGCCTAACAACCCGCTCTGATGCTGCGGCTCGGCGACTTCCTTACCCGCCGCGGAGATCCGCTGCAACTCGAGGCGCTGACTGGCGACCTGGGGCTCGACCGGCAGATCCCGGATGCCGAGGTGGCCAGTCCGGGCCTGGCCCTGGCGGGCTATACCGGGCGCTTTGCCGCCAATCGGCTGCACGTGCTGGGTGAAACCGAGATCACGTATCTCAACACCCTGCCGCCGGAGCAACGGCAACGGGCGCTCGCCACATTTTTCAGCTTTGACTTGCCATGCATCTTCGTCACCAAGGGCCAGGAGGTGCCGGCGGAGATGCTCGAATTCGCCCGGGGGAAGGGAGTTCCGGTGCTGCGGAGCCGACTCAAGACCGCCGAGTTCTACCGCCGGATCAAGCCCATCGTCGAGGAAGCGTTCGCCCCCCGCACCACTCTGCACGGCTCGCTGGCCGACGTCTACGGCGTTGGCTTGCTGTTCGTGGGCCGCTCCGGAATCGGCAAGAGCGAATGTGTGCTGGACCTGGTCGAGCGAGGGCACCGCCTGGTGGCCGATGACGTCGTCCAGGTCACCCGCCGTGGTCATGACGTGCTCATCGGCCGTGGCCATGAGCTGGCGGCGCACCACATGGAGATCCGCGGCATCGGGCTCATCGACATCCCCGCCTTGTTTGGGGTCCGCGCGGTGAGGCAGCAAAAGCGTATCGAGGTGGTCGTTCAGCTCGAGGACTGGGAAACCGCCAAGGACAGCGACCGGAGCGGCCTTTCCCGGGAGGAGACCACGATTCTCGAAGTGGCGGTCCCGCGCGTGGTCGTGCCGCTCAACCCCGGCAAGAACATCACGGTCATTTCGGAGGTAGTCGCCATGATGCATCTCCTCCGCTATTCCGGCGTGGACGTCGCGGCCGCCTTCAACGCGCGTCTCATCAAGCGGATGAAGGAGCAGCGCGGCGTCAAGGAGTACCTTCAGGAAGACTATGAGTGAGGAGTTGCGGGGCGTGGTGGTGTGTCACGGCGCTTTGGCCGGCGCCCTGGTACACGCTGCGGAGCAGATCAGCGGCCTGGGAGGTGCACTGGTACCGGTGTCGAATACGGGCTGCGATCGCGACACCCTGGAGGACCGGGTTCTCGCCGCCGTGGACGGCCACCCAGCTGTGGTGTTCGTGGATCTGGCAAGCGGATCCTGTCTCTTTGCGGTCCTCAAGCAGCTCCGGAGCGAGCAGTTGGTGAAGGTCGTCACTGGGGTCAATCTGGCGATGCTGGTGGACTTCGTGTTCCACCGCTCGCTCTCGCCCGCGGAGGCCGCCAGCCGGGCGGCAGCCGCGGGGGAGAAGTCGATCAGGATTCCCTGATGGCCATCGTTCTTTGCCGCATCGACGACCGTCTCATCCACGGGCAGGTAGTGATTGGCTGGGGGCGCGCCATGGGCATCGACCTCATCATTCTGGTGGACGACCAGGTTGCCGCCACTGACTGGGAGCAGGAGCTCTACCGGATGGCGGTGACGCCCGAGATCGAGGTGAGGTTCGTCACGATGGCGGACGCAGCCCGGCAGATGTCCGACTGGCAATCCAACGCAAAACGCGGTTTGGTGCTGACCGGCGATCTGGAGACCATGGCGGCCCTGCGCGCGTCCAGTCCCGACGTCGTGCAACGAATCAATCTTGGCGGGATCCACCACCGGGCCGGTCGCCGTGAGCGCCTGCCGTTCATCTATCTGACCGATCAGGAGCTGCGTACCCTCCAGGCACTCGAGGCCGGCGGCGCGGTGATCACGGCGCAGGATCTGCCCACTACGGTTCCGGTGGCTTTGAAGGCTCTGGGATGAACGAGTTCTCGCCGCAGGTGGTTGTTTCGCTGCTGCTCTGGGGAACGCTCGTTGGCCTCGATCTGGTGAGCGTCCCGCAGGCAATGATCTCCCGGCCCCTCGTGGCCGGAACCGTAGCCGGGTGGCTGGTTGGGGACGTGGAGGCAGGGCTCCGAATCGGGGTGGTCTTCGAGCTCTTCGCGCTGGATGTGCTCCCCGTGGGGGCAGTGCGGTATCCTGACTATGGGCCGGCCACCATCGCGGCGGTAACGCTCGGTGCCGCTGCCCCCTGGGAGCTCAGCCTCGGCCTCAGCGTGGCCTTGGGCCTGGTGCTGGCGGTGGTCGGCGGGTGGAGTCTTCAGATTGTCCGCCGGTGGAACGCCCGGGCCATTCAGCGGCGGGCGGCCGCGCTGGCCGCTGGCGAGAGCAGTGCCATCCGCCGGCTGCAGTACGGTGCGCTGCTGCGCGATGCGGCACGTGGGTTGATCCTCACGCTGCTGGGCATCGTGCTCGCCTCCACCATCAAGGAGATGGTGCGTCTCGACCGCCAGACCGCGGTGGCTCTCACCCTGGTCGCGCTCGGATCCGCGCTCGCGGCCGCGGTCAACGGTGCGGTTCGCAGCTCCGGCCGCAGCGCCAGGCTCAAGTGGCTTCTGGCCGGCGCTGGTGTGGGCGTGCTCCTGGCGGTGCTCGCGTGACCGGGCGGCTGCGTGCCTTGCTCCGGCTCTTCGCGGTCCAGGGAACCTGGAACTACGAGCGCATGCTCGGGGTAGGAATGGGCTACGCGGCGGAGCCGCTGCTGGAGGATCTGAAAGCGGTGGACCCGGTCCGGCACGGGGAAGCGGTCGCCCGGTCGGCGGAGTTCTTCAACTGCAACCCTAATCTGGCGGGCCTGGCGCTCGGCGCCACCGCTCGTGCGGAATATGAGGCGCTCCCCGGCGCCCAGATCGTGCGGTTTCGTACCGCCCTCTGCAGTCCGCTCGGCGCCATGGGGGACGAGCTCTTCTGGGCCGGACTGGTGCCCGCGCTGGTCGGCGCCGCGCTGGTCGGTGTAGTGCTCGGGGCGGGATGGTGGGCGATCGCCGGCTTCATTCTCATCTACAACGGCATTCGCCTGTGGACCAGCTATTGGTCGCTTCGGACCGGGATGGAGTCGGGGATGCGGGTCGGAGCAGCGATCGGAACCTCCTGGCTCCCGCGTGCCATCGAACGAGTTGGCCCGGCAGCCGCGTTCGCCATTGGCGCCGCCATTCCCGTGGTTGCAGCCTGGTACCTGAAGCCATTCGGCTTCTCGGCCGGCGTCGGGGCCGCCGGGGTGTTGATGGCCGGCATCGCCCTCACCCGGTGGTTCGCACCCTTCCTGACGACGGTCCGCTTTGCCTTGGCGGCTATGATCTTCCTGCTGGTGCTACGGAGGGTGGGCGTGTGATCGAGCGCGAGGCCACTATCGTGAACCTGGAAGGCCTCCATGCCCGTCCCGCCGCCCGGATCGTGCGCCTGGCCAGCTCGTTTGACTCCGACATCGAGATCTGCAAGGATGGAGTGGGGGTGAATGGCAAGAGTATCATCGGCGTGATGATGCTGGCGGCGGAGTGCGGCAGCTCGATCACCATCCGGGCCTCGGGCCCTGATGCGGAGAAGGCGGCGGCGGCTCTCGCCGCCCTCGTAGCCGACGGCTTCGGGGAGGAGTGAGCGTGCCCCGTCTATTTCGCGGAATCGGGGTATCGCCAGGGGTGGCCTGCGCTCCGGCGCTGGTCCTCCGCTGGGACTTCCCCGAGGTGCCGGATCGCCCCGTCCGCGCCGACCAGGTCGAGAGCGAGGTGCGGCGGCTCCGGGAAGCGGTCGAGTACGTGGTCTCTCACCTGCGCGAATTGGGGGAGCGGGTCCTCCAACGGGCCGGACCCGAAGAGTCACGCATTTTCGACGCTCAGATCCTGATGGCGCAGGACAAGGATTTCCTCGCCGCGGTGGAGATTCTGATCCGCAATAACCAGCTCAGCGCCGAGACCGCCTACGAGTTCAAGGCCCTCGAGCTGCGGGCGCTCTGGTCCGGTGCCGCCAGACTGCGCGAGCGCCTGGCCGACCTGCACGCCATCCAGATGCGCATGATCCACCGCCTCATGGGGGGCACCGACAGCGAAATCTGGTCGATCCCCGCCGACGAGCAGGTGATCGTGGTGGCGCACGAGCTATCACCCGGCCTGACGGTGCAGCTCGATCGTGAGCATGTGGTCGGTCTTGTCAGTGAGGAGGGGACCCGCACATCGCACGCAGCGATTCTCGCCCACTCACTGGGCATTCCGGCGGTGATGGGCGCCGCCGGTGTGCTCGCGGGGATCCCCAACGGCACCCTGCTGCTCCTCGATGGCCAGAGCGGCACCATCGTACTCGACCCCAACCGGGACGAGCTGGAAGACGCCAAGATCCAGGTCAGCCGCCGCCACAAGCTCGAGCTGCAGCTCGAGGGGGTCGTCGGCGAGCCGGCCGTCACGCCCTCGGGCCGTGCCATTGTCCTGATGGGGAACGTCGATCTCCCGGAGGAGATCGAGGCCGCCAATCGCCACGGCGCCCAGGGCGTGGGACTTCTGCGCACCGAGTTCCTGCTCACCGGCCGGGCGAGCCTGCCAACCGAGGACGAGCAGACCGACTATTTTCTCCGAGTCGCGCGCGCATTCCCCAACCGAACGGTCGTGATCCGGTCATTTGACCTGGGCGGCGACAAGTTCCCCGCGGCCTTTAAGGCACCGGCGGAGGCCAATCCATTCCTGGGGTGGCGCTCCATTCGGGTCTGCCTCGATCAACCCGAGGTGTTTCGCCCCCAGATCCGCGCGGTGCTGCGCGCGGCTGCGAGCCACGACATCCAGCTGATGCTCCCCCTGGTGACCACGGTGCAGGAGGTGCGGGACACCCTGGAGATCGTGGCCGAGGAGGCAAGAGCGCTGAGTAAGGCGGGGACCCAGAGCGCAGACTCGGTTCCGGTCGGGGTGATGATCGAGACCCCTGCGGCGGTTCTCATGGCGGACCGTCTGGCCGAGGTGAGCGCGTTCTTCAGCGTGGGAACCAACGACCTCACCCAGTACACTATGGCGGTGGATCGGGGAAACGCCAGGCTGGCCAATCGCTTCAATCCCCACGACCCCTCGATCGTACGGCAGCTTCACCGCGTACTGGAGGTTGGCAAAGCGGCCGGAGTGCCGGTGAGTGTCTGCGGCGAGATGGCGTCGGAGCCGCTCAGCGCGGTCCTCCTGCTCGGACTTGGCTACGAGCGTCTAAGCGTGTCCCCCCCAGCGCTGCCGCTAGTGAAGTGGGTGATCCGGAGCATACCGGACGAGGTGGCACGGCGAGCAGCCGACGCGGCGCTCGGCGCAGCGAGCGCCGCCGATGTCTCCGCCGCCCTGCGAGAAGCAGTCGGGGGGTACATCGATATTCGGCTCCTGGACCCCCAATCGGCGTTGCCTGGCCGTGGTCGAGTGGCTACTTTGCCCCCCGACTAGGGTAGCGCGTAAACACGTACGGGGCAGCGTGGCAGTCGGGCCATGGTCTGGTGCATCGGAAGCACTCCGGAGCACTCGAGACCGCCCCGCTGTCCTGCGGCTCCTCGTCCCAATGAGAGAGACCAACCGACATGGCAGCGTCCAGGCGTCACGTCTTCACTTCCGAATCGGTCACCGAAGGCCACCCCGACAAGGTCGCCGATCAGATTTCTGACGCGGTGCTGGATGCGATTCTCGCCCGCGATCCCGCCGCACGGGTCGCCTGCGAGACCCTGGTCACGACTGGCATGGCGGTGGTCGCCGGCGAGATCACCACCAACACCTACGTCCACATTCCCGATCTGGTGCGCGAAACCGTGGAGTCGATCGGGTACACCGACGCCGCTTACGGCTTCGACGGGCGGACCTGCGCCGTGCTCACCACCATCGACCGGCAGTCTCCCGACATCGCGATGGGTGTCGATGCCAAGAACAAGAAGGAGCAGGGTGCCGGCGACCAGGGCATGATGTTCGGCTACGCTACCAATGAGACCAGGGAGCGGATGCCGCTGCCCATCATCCTGGCGCACCGGCTCGCCCAACGGCTGGCCGCAGTGCGGAAAGGACTCAATGGACACTCGCCTATCGAATGGCTCCGGCCCGACGGCAAGTCCCAGGTTTCGGTTGAATATGAGGACGACCGTCCCGTCGGGGTGAGAACTGTAGTGGTGTCCACCCAGCACGCGGAGCGCAATGGCTCACGGCAGCTTGCCTACAGCACCATCCGGCAGACGGTTATCGATGAGGTTATTAAGCCGGTGCTGGAGGAGGCCGGTCTGGACCACCACCGGACCAAATTCCTCATCAACCCCACGGGGCGTTTCGTGATCGGCGGACCGCATGGCGACGCGGGACTCACCGGCCGGAAAATCATCGTGGACACCTATGGCGGCATGGCCCGGCATGGGGGCGGCGCTTTTAGCGGCAAGGATCCCTCGAAGGTGGATCGCTCGGCGGCCTATGCAGCCCGGTGGGTGGCCAAGAACATCGTGGAGGCCAAGCTGGCCCGACGTTGCGAGGTGCAAGTGGCCTACGCCATCGGAGTCGCCCACCCGGTCTCGGTGATGGTGCAAACGTTCGGCACCGGTGTGCTCCCCGACACGGAATTGGAGGAGATGGTTAATGAAGTTTTCGATCTCACGCCCAAGGGCATCATTGACGTGCTGAAGTTGAAGCGGCCAATTTACAGGCCGACTGCCAGTTACGGTCATTTTGGAAGGAAACCCAAGCGTGGCGTATTCGAGGGAAAGAAGGTCGACTTTTTCACTTGGGAGCAGACCGACCGCGTGAAAGCGCTGCTGTCGGCTGCCCGTTGAGGAGCGCAATGACCGTCCAGACCGCTGTGGCGAAGTACGACATCAAAGACCTAAAGCTCGCCGATGAGGGTAAACGCCGGACCGAGTGGTCCGAGCGGTCGATGCCGGTTCTCCGCCAGATCCGGGCCCGCTTTGCCACGGAGCAGCCGCTGAAGGGAATCAAGCTTTCGGCCTGCCTCCACGTCACCACCGAAACCGCCAACCTGATGATCACCCTGCGGGCGGCGGGTGCCGAGATCGCCCTCTGCGCCTCGAATCCGCTCTCCACCCAGGACGATGTGGCGGCGCACCTGGTGCGCGATCACGGCGTGCACGTCTACGCCATCAAGGGCGAGGATCACCAGACCTACTATACCCACATCGCCCAGGCTCTCGCCTTTGGCCCCCAGATGACCCAGGATGACGGGGCCGACCTGGTGGGTGCGCTCCACATGATTGCGCTCAACCGGCTGGACGATCTCGCGCCGCCGATCCGGAGCTGGGTCGAGGGGCTCTCGCAAGTCGAGCGAAAGGCACTCGTAGCGGCGGTCAGGGGCTCGACCGAGGAAACCACCACCGGCGTCATCCGGCTCAAAGCCATGGCCAGGGAGGGGATTCTTCAGTTCCCGATCATCGCCGTGAACGATTCGAACACCAAGCACATGTTCGACAACCGCTACGGGACCGGCCAGTCCACTCTGGACGGGGTGATCCGCGCCACCAACCTGCTGCTGGCCGGGAGCACGGTCGTCGTCGCCGGCTACGGCTGGTGCGGGCGAGGGGTAGCCAGCCGGGCGCGTGGCGCCGGCGCGCACGTGATCGTGACCGAGATCGATCCGCTCCCCGCGCTCGAGGCGAGGATGGACGGCTTCGAAGTCATGGTGATGGCCGACGCGGCGCCGGTGGGCGATCTTTTCATCACCCTGACCGGCAATATCCATGTGATCCGGGCGGAGCATTTCTCGGCCATGAAGGACGGGGCCATCGTCTGCAATTCGGGGCACTTCAACGTCGAGCTTGATCTCGAGGCCCTGGCCAAGATCTCCTCCGCCCGGCGCCATGTCCGCGAGTTGGTCGAGGAGTTCACGGTAAAGGAGCGGCGCATCATGGTGCTCGGCGAGGGCCGCCTGATCAATCTGGCCGCTGCCGAGGGGCACCCGGCCAGCGTCATGGACATGTCGTTCGCCAACCAGGCCCTCGCGGCGGAAGTGCTGGCCAAGGAGGCGGGCAAGATGAGCAAGGCGGTGCATCGCCTCCCGCCTGCGGTTGACCAGGAGATTGCGCGGCTCAAGCTGCAGGCCATGGGGATCGCGATAGATACACTGACCGCCGAGCAGGTGCATTATCTGGCGAGTTGGGATGCTGGGACGTAGCGGTGAGCCCATGATCGAAGTTACCGTCGCGCATCTCGGCCTCGATCGAACAACGAACACGCCGGTCGTAATCCTGCGGGAGAAGGACGGGAGCCGTGTCCTCCCGATCTGGATCGGGCCGGCCGAGGCCAGCGCGATCGCGATGGAGCTGCAAGGGATGAAAGCCCAGCGCCCCCTCACCCACGATCTGCTCAAGCAGATTCTGGTTGGGTTGGGGGGGGATCTCCGCCGGGTCGTGATCAGCTCGGTCAAGGAGAACACGTACTTTGCGGAGTTGCTGATCCGGCGCGAGGACCATGTCTTCCAGGTCGACGCCCGGCCCTCGGACAGCATTGCCCTGGCGCTCCGGATGCGAGCGCCGATCTTTACCAGCGACCAGCTTCTCGACCTGAGCGGCGTCGAGACCGACGAGCCCTCCCCCAATCCCTCGCTCGAGGCGGACAAGCTGAAGGACTACCTCGAGAAGATGGACCCTCAGGATTTCGGGAAGTTCAATCCGTAGCTTCGAGTGGACGGAGGAGAGATAATCCTCATCCCGAGCAGAGCGAGGGACCGGTGAGGATTCCTCTTGATGCTATGCTGTTCTCAGTCCTCTCTATCCGTGCTTTCTGCGTCCTCTCCGCCTTCTCCGCCCCCCTCTCCGCCCAAACCATCCGCGCCGGGGGCGCCGTGCTGAAGGCCGACTCCACGGCCGTGGCCGGCACTCGGGTAGTGTTGCACCAGGTAGGCCGGGCGCTGCAAGGGCCGCTCGACTCCACCAGAACCGACCGGCGCGGTCGCTTCCGCTTTTCCTTTCGTCCCGACACGTCCGCGCTCTACCTGGTCAGCGTTCGCCATTCCGGCATCGAGTATTTCTCGACGCCGGTGCACACCAACCCGGCGCGGCCGGACAGCGCGATTCGGGTCATCGTGTACGACACCTCCAGCGCCGCTCCGGTCTCGCTGGAGGCAAGACACCTGGTGTTGACGCGGCCCGGTGAGGACGGCTCCCGAAGTGTCCTCGACCTCATTGTGTTGCTCAATGGCGGACAGCGAACCCGGGTGGCGCCCGACAGTGCCGGGGCCTCCTGGGGCGGGCTACTGCCAGGCGGGACGATTGGCCTCGAGCTGGGAGAGAGCGACGTCTCCCCCGAGGCGGTCACCCGGCGAGGAGACTCGCTCCTGGTGGCAGCACCGCTGGCTCCGGGGGAGAAACAGGTCACAGTCCAGTATGCAATTCCCGCAGGTCGCAAGGACCTCGAACTTCGCTTCACCGAGCCGGTGTCAATGGTCAACCTGCTGGCGGAAGAAAACGACGTCGTGGTGAGCGGGGGCAGCCTGGCGCTAGCGGACAGCCAGGTACTTCAGGGACGCTCGTTCCGGCGCTGGACCGGTGCCGTGCCGGCGGGCGGCACACTGCGCGTGACGCTCCCGGGCCGGGGCCCCGTTCCGGACTGGTTGTTGCCTTCGCTCGTGGCGGCCGTCATCCTCGTGCTCGGTGGAGCCGGATGGTATTTCCTGGCGCGTCGGCCTGGATCGCCCGCGGTCTCCTCGGCCGGGCTGCTCGACGCCATCGCCGCGCTCGACGCTCGCTACCTCGGACGGGAGGCAAATACCTCTGCCGAGGATTGGGACTCTTACCAGACCGAGCGACGCAGACTCAAGGCCCAGTTGCAGGCGGCCCTTGCGGCTGGAGCGCCAAGCCAATAAACTAGCCGCTGCTGAACAACTGAAGACCACACGAATGGGGATACTCGGAAGCCGGTGCAAGTCCGGCGCGGCCCCGCCACTGTAACGGGTACCTGGCCCTCGAGGCCAGGCTCTCCACTCAGAACGCCACTGGGAAACCGGGAAGGCGAGTGGAGTCCCGAAGCCAGGAGACCTCGCTGTTCGTGCCACCATGAAGCCCTCGGGGGAGGGTTGGTGGCGTGTCCGGCAGCCTCTTCGGCTCTCGCTCATCGCCCATCCTCCGAGTTCAGGAAGATGGGCCTTATTATTTTCGGCACCCAGCGACGCCTCGGCCTTCTAGTCATCTGGCTCCTCCTCGGAGCGGGCGCGGCAGGGAGTGCGTGCCGCCAGGCACCCGCGCTCCACGCGAGCATCACCCTGGTCGACGATGCGGGCGACACCGTCAGGCTCGCGGCGCCGGCTCGCCGAATCGTCTCCCTCATTCCGGCCTCAACCGAGCTCCTCTTTGCCATTGGGGCCGATTCCGCCCTGGTGGGACGGACCAGCTACTGCGACTATCCCGCCGCCGCCAAGGCCGTTCCCGATCTGGGCGATGGCATCAAACCCAATATCGAAGCCGTGATCGCCGGCCGGCCAGATCTGGTGGTTCTCTACAACTCCGGCCAGAATGCTGCCGTCGCCGGCCGGCTTCGCGAGCTGGGCATAGCAGCGCTCCGGGTCAACACCGACGCCTTGAGCAGCGTCCCCCGGGTGGCACGAATACTCGGGAAGCTCACCGGGCGTGAAAAGGCCGCCGACTCGCTCGTTGCTGTTTTCGATACCGCCCTGACGTCCGCAACCCAGCCGCGCGCCACTCCGAGGTCCAAGGTTCTGCTGCTGGTGTGGGAACAGCCGCCCATGACCATTGGGCGGGGAAGCTTCCTCAGCGAACTGGTGGAACGCGCGGGCGGCGAGAACCTCTTCGCCGATGTGACCTCGTCCTCAGGTGTCGTGAGCATCGAGGCGGTGGCGGCGCGAGACCCGGATCTGATTTTCACCACGGTGGAGGGGCCGTCCGCCTTCGCCACCCGGCCCGAGTGGCAAGTCGTCCCCGCCGTACGCCAGCACCGTTTCCTCCACGTGAGCGGCTCTGAATTCAACCGGCCGAGCCCTCGGGCACCGCAGGCAATCCGCCAGCTTACTGCCAGGCTGAACGAGGCCAGGCCATGACCGCCGGACGGGTCTCGGCTCTGGCGCTCCTGGTGAGTGTCTGCCTTCTGATCGGCCTGAGTGCAGGGGCGGTTCCGCTTCCGCTGAGCGAGGTTTGGGCCGGGCTATGGCACCCTGACGCGGAAGCCTCGGCGATCGTGCGTGACCTGCGTGCGCCCCGTGTGGTGCTTGCCTTTCTGGTTGGGGGCAGCCTCGGGATCTGTGGGGCTGCCCTTCAAGCCATGATCCGAAACCCATTGGCCGAGCCGTATCTCCTCGGTTTGTCGAGCGGGGCGGGGCTCGGCGCCGTGATCGCGATTGCCACCCGGGCCGGCGGTGCCTGGGCCGTGCCGGTGGCTGCCTTCATCGGTGCCCTGTGTGCCGTGGCCCTGGTGTACCGGCTCAGCCTGGTTTCGGGCAGGCGTCTCGATCCCCATGTGCTGCTCCTTTCGGGCGTGGTCGTGGGGTCCTTCGCCGGCGCGCTCATGAGTGCCGTCATGGTGCTGTCCGATGCGCCCGGCGTCCGCAATGCCTTCCTCTGGCTGCTGGGCGGCTTCGGCACCGCATCGTGGCGCGCCCTCGCCGTGTTTACGGTCTATGCCTGTATTCCGGTGGCCCTGATCCTGTTTCATGCCCGCTCGCTCGATCTGATCGCGCTCGGCGATGAACCAGCCCACCACCTGGGGGCGGAAGTGGATCGGTTGCGACGGGTGATCTACCTCTCAACCGCGCTGCTGACCGCGGCGAGCGTGGCCACCTGTGGCATCATCGGCTTCGTCGGACTGGTCGTGCCGCACGCAGTCCGCACCGTATTCCGTCCCCTGCATCGCACTCTACTCCCGATCGTCTTCCTCGTCGGCGGCTGCTTCCTGGTGCTCGCCGATGTGGTATCCCGGACTGTGGTGCGGCCGCTCGAGCTACCAGTGGGGGTGATCACCGCCCTGATCGGGGTGCCGCTCTTCGCGCTCCTGCTCCGGCGGACCCTGACATGATCCTCGAGGCGCGGGCGATCACGGTACGCTACCGCCGGCACGCCCCCGTCGCGCTGGACGGTGCCAACTGCCAGGTGGCGGGCTCGGAGCTGGTGGCGGTGGTGGGTCCCAACGGCAGCGGAAAAACGACTCTAGTCCGCGCACTCCTGGGGCTGCTTCCCCTGGAGCAGGGGACCGTGGAGATCGATGGCCGGGCGGTGGGGACCTGGCCCCGCGGCGCGCTCGCTCGGGTCGTAGGCGTCGTGGGTCAGCAGGAAGAGGCGGTCTTTCGGCTCAGCGTGGCCGAGACGGTCATGTTGGGCCGCTACGCCCGACTCGGTCCGCTGGCGGCGCCTCGGGCCGAAGACCGGGACGCGGTTCGGTCCGCCCTCGAGCGCTGCGATATCGTTGGACTGGCAGAGCGATCGATCGACTCTTTGTCGGGAGGTGAGTGGAAGCGGGTACGCATCGCGCGTGCGCTGGCCCAGGAGCCCCGCGCCCTCGTGCTCGACGAGCCGACTGCCTCGCTCGACGTGCGTCATGAGATGGAGCTGTTCGAGCTCATTCGCCAGCTGGTCGACGGTGGGCTCGCCGGCCTCGTGATCACCCATCACCTCAACCTCGCTGCCCGTTTCGCGGATCGAATCATCCTCCTCGACCGCGGAGTGGTCGTCGCCGAGGGCACTCCAGCGGAGGTGATGAACGGTGACACCTTGTCCCGGGTCTTCGAGTGGCCGGTGGCAGTAACCACCTGGTCGGACGGGTCACCCCAGGTTGTTCCGTTACGCGTAGGCGAGAAGAGTAGAAGGGCTCAGGATGACAACCAGGAGAACCTGCCATGAAAGCACGTCGGTTCGCGCTCGCCATTGCCGCTGTCCTCGTACTAGCCACGTCGACTGCCGTTGCTGCCCAGGAAGCGCAGGACACAACCCGGCTACCGGAGCTGGTGGTGACGCCTACCCGGCTGCCGACGCCCCCGGACGCGGTGGTATCGTCAGTCATCGTGATTGAGGGTGACGACCTCCGTGCTCGCGGTGTTCGCTTCGTGCAGGACGCGCTGCGCGAGGTTCCTGGCGCGGCGGTAGTACAGGGAGGATCCTTCGGGGCTGTCACCTCGGTGTTCTTGCGCGGAGGCGAGAGCGATTATATCAAAGTGCTCATCGACGGGGTACCCGCAAATCAATCCGGGGGCGCGTTCAACTGGGCCAACCTCACCACGGACAACGTGGACCGAATCGAGATTCTGCGGGGGCCCGGAAGCGTGATCTATGGGTCGGATGCGGTAAGCGGTGTGGTACAGATCTTTACCCGGCGAGGTGAAGGAGGTCTCTCGGTCGAAGGTGGGGGAGAGGCGGGCACCTTCGGTACCGTGAATGGACACGGTGGCGTCCTGGGCGGGACTCCCCGGCTCACCTACTCGGCCGACGCAAGCCGGTTTGCCACCGACGGCACCTATCGTTTCAACAGCGACTACGGGAACACCGCACTGAGCGGATCGGTGCGAGGCCTTCCCGATTCACGGACCGACGCATCGCTCTCGGTCCGGTACACGGATAGCCGATATCATTTCCCCACCGACTTCGCCGGCGTGCCGGCCGACAGCAATCAGTCGAGCGCCGAGGAGATGCTCACCATCGCCGCCGATGTGGGCCGCCGGCTCGGTTCCCGGTACGATCTCCGCCTCACAGCGGGAGGGAACCGCGCCGTGGGTGAGTTCGATGACCGTGCCGACAACGCGGCCGACACGCTGGAGTTCGGCTTTGCCTCGCAGCGGGACTCGCGGGCGGAACGGGGCAACCTCGACGCCCGGATCAATGGCATTCTGAGCCCGGTGCTGACCGTCACCGGCGGAGTGCAGGTGGAACGGGAGACCGAGCGCCAGTCGGGCGAGACCACCTCGAACTTCGGCGGGATCGTTACCACTCCGGATACCCCCTTCGACCGGGGGCGCACCACCTTCGGATATTACGCGCAGGGGGTGCTCGATCTCGCTTCGGGCCTGGCTCTCAATCTCAACGCTCGAGTGGACGACAACAGCGCTTTCGGAACCTTCTTCACCTACCGCGCCGGGGCCGTGTACCGCTTGCCTTCGGGGACACGAATCAGGGCGTCGCTGGGACGCTCCTTCAAGGCGCCGACCTTCTGCGAGCAGTTCTGCGATGCCCCATTCGTGGTGGGCGACTCCACCTTGCGGCCCGAGCGGTCTACCAGCTGGGAGGCCGGTCTGGAACAGGGCTTGGCCGACGGTCGGGTGTCGGTCTGGGCCACCTACTTCGATCAGCGCTTCCATGACATGATCGTGTACGACGGTAGCGGCGTCCCGGGGGAACCGACCTATTTTAACGGTGCCGCCGCCAAGTCGCGGGGCATCGAAACCGGTCTGACCACCTCACTGGGACGCGATGTGAAGCTGTCGGCGTCCTACACCTACCTCATGGCGGAGGCGAGCGACGACGGTGGACTGCCGTCGGCGACGTTTGCCGCCGGCCAACGCTTGGTCCGCAGGCCCAGGCACTCGGCCGAGCTTGCGGCGCGTGGCCGGGTACTCGATCGAATCACGCTGGGGGGCTCGGTCATCTACGTGGGTCCCCGAGACGACGTCGACTTCAACCAGTTTCCGGCTCAGAGGGTGGAGCTCACCGGCTACGCCACGGTGGACCTGGCCACCGAGGTCGAGGTGATCCGGGCCCGCCCCGGACAACCCGGCCTTTCCGGCGTCCTGCGGGTGGAGAATCTATTCAACCATGCCTACGACCAGGTGGTAGGCTTTCCCGGCCGCCGGAGGGGAGTGTTCGGGGGAGCGAAGTTCCGGTTCTGACCGGCAGGCGACTGGCGGCCGGGACCGGGTGCTTCAATCTTTCGGTGATGACCCCTTCCCGATCCGCTGTTCGCTTGACCCTGGCTTCCCTCATGGCTGGGGTCTGGTCGTGTGCTGAGACGTCGGCGCCGCTTCCTCCGCCGGAGGAGGTCGTGGTCGTCCTCAACACCGCTGCTGCCACCCTGAGCCTGGTCCCGGTTGCCGCGCCAACCCAGGTCTCGACCATCCCGCTTGGGGCCTCGGATGTGTTGCCCGTCAGTGTGGCCACCCGGGGAGCCACCGCGGTGATCCCTCTCCGCGGGAGGGATGCCCTGGCGGTAGTGGACCTCCGGGAAGGGACCTTGGTGAATACCATCGCCCTCGCTCCCGGCTCCGGGGTGGCGGGGGCGGCGCTCATCGGCGATTCCATCGCTTACGTCTCCAATTCCAACCTCAATACGGTTACCCGGGTCGATCTGGCGACCGGCGACACGGCCAGCACCGTCGTCGGCCCCTCACCGCAGCATGTGACCTTTACCCGCGGCCGCGTGCTGGTCATGAACTCCAATCTGGATACCCTGGGAAAACCTGCCGGAGAGAGCTCGATCAGTGTAATCGACCCATCGCGCGACCCTGCAACTGCCCGGGTCGACCAGATCCCACTCGTGGGACCTGGAAATGCCCGGTTCAGCACCATAGCAGGAGATGGCATGGTGTACGTCATACAGGAGGGTGACGCCGCGGTGGACGAGGGGCGGCTCTCGATCGTGGACCCGGTCGACCGCCGTGAATTGGCAAGCTTCGGCGGGCTCGGCTTCGGCCCAGGTGACCTGACCGCGGACAATGGCGAGCGGCTTCTGATCAGCTCCCGCACCGAAGGGCTCATGCTGTTCGATACTGCGGAGCGCACCGTGATTCGCGGGGAAGGAAACGGGGTCGTGATCCCGGCCAACACCGGCGTGGCAGTGGACTCCCAGGGACGGATCTATGCCCTGGAGGCTGGGTGCTCGGGCACTGGGGTCGTCCACGTGCTTCGGCCTGACTTCACCGAGATACGGT
Organism: uncultured Gemmatimonadaceae bacterium; assembly: GCA_964487785.1. Lineage (GTDB taxonomy): Bacteria > Gemmatimonadota > Gemmatimonadetes > Gemmatimonadales > GWC2-71-9 > CAVVWJ01. Next base: position 65,510 of record CAZASU010000002.1, read on the forward strand.
CGGTGCCGGTCGGACGGTGCGCCAGTCAGGCGCTGCTCGCGCGGGTGCCGGCCGCCGGCGCCGAGAATACCGACGAGCCACCGTTGTAGCGCCCATGCCCCCGGTCTCCACGCCCGCCATCGTCCTTTCCACGCTCAGATACAGCGAGACCTCCAAGATCGTTCGGCTCGCCACCCGGGAGCACGGTGTGCAGAGCGTCATCGCGAAAGGCGCCTTGCGTCCAAAGAGCCGCTTCGGGGCCTCCCTCCAGCTCCTGAGTGAAGGGCAGGCGCAGTTTCTACTGAAAGAGCACCGGGAGCTGCACCTTCTTACCAGCTTCGATCTGAGGCGGCTCCATGTCGGGCTTGCAACCGGGCTGGAGCGGTATGCCGTGGCCTGCGCACTCAGCGAAGTCATGCTCCGCTTTGCCCCGCCCGATCCCCACCCCGAGAGTTTCGATCTGCTACGACATGCGCTGGAAGAGCTGGAGGTTGCGCCCCTGTCGAGCGTCGAGGCCCTTGGTTACCGCCTGCTGTGGCAGATGGTGAGCGTGCTGGGTTTCGAGCCCTCGCTCGATGCCTGCGTCATCGATGGCACTCCGCTGCCAGGAAGTGGACCGCTGCCGTTCAGTACCCGGGAAGGAGGAGCGCTGTGTCCGGTCTGTGCCGCCCAACACGGTGCCACTCAGCTTCCGGAGCAAGCCCGGGCTGACCTCGAAGCGCTTATGGATTCCGGCATTGCGCTGCCGGTGCTCGATGAGAAACACGGGGCGGCCCACCGCCGGCTGCTGGCTCGGTACATCCGCTATCACCTGGGTGAGGGTGCTGAGCTTCCGGCCCTCGAATTCTGGACCCAGCGTCCCTGGGTGGCAGCGTGATCATCGGCACCGCGGGTCATATCGACCACGGAAAGTCCGCCCTGGTAAGCGCGCTTACCGGGAGGCCGATGGACCGTCTGCTGGAGGAGAAGCGGCGGGAGATCACCATCGAGCTCAACTTCGCGCCACTCGATCTGGGCTCTGGCCGGGTCGCGGGAGTCGTGGATGTCCCCGGCCATGAGGACTTCGTCCGCACTATGGTGGCAGGAGCGTCGGGTATCGATCTGGTGCTTCTCGTGGTTGCCGCTGACGAGGGCATCATGCCGCAGACCGAGGAGCACCTCGCCATCCTGGAACAGTTGGGAGTGCCGGCCGGAATCCCGGTCATCACCAAGGCTGACCTGGTCGACAGCGAGTGGCTTCAGTTGGTGGCCACCGAGATCACCGAGCGATTGGCCGTCTCTCCACTCGCCTTCGAGCCACCCCTCGCCGTCTCCGCGAGGAACGGCAGTGGGATAGAGGCGCTTCGCGAGCGGCTGGTGGCCCGTGCGAGTGCCCTGCCAACGAGGGTTTCGGGCGACGGATTCAGGATGCCGATCGACCGGAGTTTTTCCCTCCCCGGTGTCGGTACCGTCGTGACCGGCACGTCGTGGTCCGGCCGACTCGGCATCGGCGACCCGGTCATCGTGCTGCCGGCGGGCCTCCGGGCGCGGGTACGATCCCTCGAGAGCTACGGGCATGCGGTCGAGCGAAGCGAGCCCAGGGCCCGGACCGCGGTCGGCCTGGCGGGTGTGGAACGACGTGCGGTGGGCCGGGGAGACGTCCTGGTTACCGACGAGCTTCCCTGGGTAGCCGCGTCTGCGTTGGATGTGGAGATCACGCTACTGCCGGGTGCGGCGCGGCCGTTGAAGCCGCGAACTCGCGTTCGGCTCCATCACGGCACCGCGGAGGTCATGGCGCGCGTCCTGCCGCGCGTGCCGATCGAGCCGGGAGGGACAAGGATGGCCCGGCTCTCACTCGAGAAACCTCTGGTAGCCTGCGCCGAGGACCGGTTCGTGCTCCGGAGCTACAGTCCCGTCACCACCATCGGTGGTGGTCGGGTGCTCGACCCGTTCCCTCCCGGACGTCGCAGCGCGTGGCCGGGAGGGTTCGCATCGCCCGATCCGGCCGAGCGCTTCCGGGCCGCGCTCCTACGCCGGAGCGAGGGGATTCAAGCCGACGTCCTCCCGCTCCTGCTTGGCCTTCCCCGAGCAGCGGCCGCGGAGGTGGCGCGGGCTGAGGCCACTGCGCGCCTGGTGGGTGACGTCTGGGTCACGACCAGCGCGGTGGAAGAAGTCGGCACCCGTGCCGTCGTGGCGCTGCGGGACTATCACCGGCAGCACATCAGTGATCCCGGGATGCCGCTGGAGACGCTCAGGCATTCGCTCCACGCCCGGGATGTCGTGGTGGAGGCCGCATTGAGCGACTTCGCCCGGGCCGGCCGCCTGCGCCGAATCGACGGGGTCGTCGCCCTGGACGGTTTCGTACCCCATGTGGTCGGTGGAGACTCGGTGATCGATCGGGTCGTTCGAATCCTGCTCGAGGCCCATCTCAATCCACCTTCCGTGCCGGAGCTGGAGCGTACCACCGGCCGTCGCGATCTCCTCGCGGTTCTGCGTCTGGCCGCGGCACGGGGACAGGTCGAGGCCGTGGAGCGAGATCGCTATTATACGCGCGAGGCCCTCGACCAGTTCACCTCGGTCTTGAACGATCTGGGCCAGCAAGGGGAGATCATCCCGGCCGCCGTCCGAGAGCGGCTCGGCCTCACCCGGAAATATCTCATTCCTCTGCTGGAGTGGGCGGACGGCAGGGGTATTACGGTGAGGGTAGGGGAGGGGAGGAAGCTGAAGCAAAAGGTCTAGAGTCGAGAGTCGAGAGTCCGCAGGTGGCTTCGGAGGTCGTACACGCAAGCCCCTAGACTCTAGACCTTAGACTCTAGACTAGTCTAACACCCTTGACTCCAGACTCTCGACTCTAGACCTTCACCCTAGAAGGTGCCGACGCCGTATTCCGACAGCACGGAGGTGCCACTACCGTTCCACATGTCGTTCGAAGGAGCGCCCATGGTCCGCTTTGCGTGGCCGGGGTGGTGGCTCGGGCTTCTGGTGGGAGCAGGCCCCCCGGTAGCGGCACAGGCGAATGTGCTCCCTCCGAGGGTCGAGCTGAAGGAGAACTACCCCAATCCGTTTTTCCCGGCAACGACGATCCCGTTCGAAATTTCCCGGGCGGTGTGCGCGAGGGGTCATCAGCCGGTGGTCAGCCTGAAGATCTACAATGTGCTGGTGCAGGTGGTCGCGATTCCGACCTTGGCGAATGGATCGAGCGAACGGGTGGATAGCCTTCGCTTGCGCTGTGGAGAGTATCGGGCCTTCTGGGACGGGCAGTACCTGGATGGAGAACAGGAGGCCACTCCGGGAGTCTATTACTACCAGCTCACGGTCGATGGCGAGCGGTTTACCAGGAAGATGATCGCCCAGAGGAAGATCGCGAGCCAGAAGTGATCGCGCGAGGCAGCCGTTCAAAGGCTGCCTCTTTGCGTGCTGCTTCTGAGCTTCCACCAAACCCGCCGGCCCCGGCTTGAGCTGGGACGCCGGATTGCGCCCATGTGAGGGCCTATGATCCGACCAGAGCGATTGACGATAAAGGCGCAGGAAGCGCTTCGGGATGCCGGCGAGCTGGCGCGGTCCCGGGGCAATCCTGTGGTAAACGACGCCCATCTCCTCGCTGCACTGCTGGCGCAGGACGAAGGGGTGGTGCGGCCGCTGCTTCAGAAAGCGGGTCTCAATTTGACCGCCGTGGCCGAGGCCGTCGAACGCGAGGTGGCACGCTTTCCCACCCAGTCGGGGGGCGGGGCGGAGCCGAGCCTCAGCCGGGAGCTGCAACGGATCTTCGACCGGGCCGACACCGAGGCAAAGAAGCTCGGCGACCAGTACATCTCCACCGAGCACTTGCTTCTCGCCATGGCGGACGAGAAGGGGACCACGCTCCGGAACATTCTGACCACCCAGAACATCTCAGCCGAGGAATTGCGCCGGGCGCTGCAGGACGTCCGGGGGTCGCATCGGGTCACCGACCAGTCGCCCGAGGAGAAGTACCAGGCCTTGGAGAAGTACACCCGCAACCTGACCGAAGAAGCCCGTAAGGGAAAGCTGGATCCAGTCATCGGGCGAGACGAGGAGATCCGCCGCTGCATGCAGGTGCTATCCCGGCGTACCAAGAACAACCCGGTGCTGATCGGAGAGCCGGGTGTGGGGAAGACCGCCATTGTGGAGGGGTTGGCCCAACGGATCGTGAACGGCGACGTGCCCGAATCGTTGCGCAACCGTGAGCTGGTGGCGCTGGATGTGGGCTCGCTTCTGGCCGGAGCCAAGTTCCGCGGCGAATTCGAGGAACGGCTGAAAGCGGTCATCAAGGAGCTGACCCAGAGCCAGGGCAAGTTCATCACCTTCATCGACGAGCTGCACACGATCGTCGGTGCGGGAGCGGCGGAAGGGGCCATGGACGCCAGCAACATGCTGAAGCCACCGCTGGCCCGGGGCGAGCTGCATGTGATCGGCGCTACCACGCTGGACGAGTACCGCAAGCACATCGAGAAGGATCCGGCCCTCGAGCGCCGCTTCCAGCCGGTCATGGTGCCCGAACCCACGGTCGAGGACACCATTGCCATCCTGCGGGGCCTCAAAGAGCGGTACGAGGTCCACCACGGTGTGAGGATAACCGATAACGCCATCATCGCCGCCGCCACGCTCTCCGACCGCTACATCGGCGACCGCTTCCTTCCGGACAAGGCCATCGATCTCATTGACGAAGCCGCCAGCCGGCTGCGGATCGAGATCGACAGCCTGCCGCAGGAGATCGATGAGGTAGAGCGGCGGATCGTCCAGCTGGAGATCGAGCGCCAGGCGCTGCTCAAGGAGAAGGACAAGGCGGCGGTGGAGCGTCGGGAGGCGCTCGAGCGCGAGATCTCCACGCTCCGCGAGAAAGCCAACGCGATGAAGGCGCAGTGGCAGGCCGAGAAGGCCGCGTTGCAGGAGATGCAGCAGCTCAAGGCGGAGATCGAGTCGGGGCGGGCCGAGATCGA
>CAZASU010000003.1:0-66245 GCA_964487785.1 uncultured Gemmatimonadaceae bacterium
TCTCAGGGCCAGACAAGGACGCTCGCGGATGTCTGCTGGAGCTGACCTGGCGCGGGACCGAGCCGCTGACGCTGCCGACAGGCGAGACCCGGAAATTCCTGGAGGATGGAGACGAGGTGATCATGCAGGGCTACTGCGAGCGCTCCGGCACCGCCCGGATTGGGTTCGGCGAGTGCCGGGGCATCATCGTCGCTGCGTGAATTGGCCTAGTTACCGCTGTCGTCGGGCTCCGCACCCTCGTCCGGAGAGTCCTCCGATGTGCCGGAAGCGTCACCCTGCATAGCGCGGAATTCCGTGGTGGCCTCGGGGGGTGCCAGATAGTGGACCGCGAACTGCGCCACGGTTGCCGGGGGGACGCTCGCGGGATCGGTTTGCTTCTTGAACGCCCCAGACATCGTTGACGAAATCGGCGTCATCGAAAGCCTTCTTCTTCCAGACCACTCCCTTGGGCAAGACACTGGCGGCGGGTGGGATGGGTCCGTTCAACGTGATTTTCTTTGCCACCATGCTCACGCCATCCTTTTGGTCACCGAGACGCCCCGGAGCGTGTCCTTCTTACCGCCAAGGTCAAGGGGAACCACGGTCCGCACGATGAAGCGGTCCGGAGCTACCCAGATATCGAAACGGGAACCCTGCCCCTGATTGGCCTTGCCGATCATGTCGTAGACGATGTAGGCCGACTTCACCGAGCCACCGGTAAACGCAAAGGGATTCTCCTGGGCGGCCAAGGGGCTCGCGGCCATGAGAAGGCCGAAGGCAACAACGCTATAACGTCGCATGTGAGAAAACTCCAAACGGGTGGGGGCCCTAAGAGCGGGGCCTTAAGATCGTAGCGTCCACGAGGCCGGCGCAATACCCTGGCGCCGCCCCTTGGCCGGACGAATCGAGCGGGGATACTTTGGAATTCCCGTAGGAACCATACTCCCCGACACTCGGAGATCCACCATGCGTCATAGCGTGAACCTGCTCTTGCCGGCGGCTGTTCTGGCCCTAGCTGCGTGCGGTAAGGGCGATACAGCGACGAGGGCTGCGGGCGGAGAAAGCACGGTCCAGGCACCCCAAGCCACGGGCCCGACGGCAACGACCCTCCACCTGGTTGTCGGGGGCGGACCCCACGCGGGGGCGTACGACGCCAAGTCCCACGATATCACCTGCACCTATGGTTTTGCCGGTAAGGGTTCCTGGGGCAACCAGTACAGCGTGACCGGAAAGAAGCCCAACGAGTTCAGTTCCCTCCAGCTTATCGTGCCCGACACCAAGGATGCTGCCGACGGCACCGACAAATTCCTGCTCACCGCGGCCTTTGGGGAATTGATGCAGCCCGGCTATACCGACCACACGATTAACACCACTAAAGACAACAAAGAAGGTAGCGGTTCAATCACGGTTGACGACAAGGGGAAGACTGGGAAGGTCTCCTTCAAGGGAAAGACCAAGGACAACGTGACGCTGGAAGGCACCATCGACTGCCACCAGCTGATGCGTAGCGACGGCTAGCTCTTCTGAACGATTCGGGACAGCTGTTGCTGGGCGTACTCCTTGCCCCACTCCGCAGCCGCAGCCACGCACCCCGCCATCGCCAACCGTCCACATCCTGGATCACCGAGGTGGTGTAATCCCGGTCAATCTGATCTTCCATCCGGCTCTGCCGGGCGCCATTATTCAGTCACTCCAAATCAGCCGAGCTCGAGGCCGTGACGCCATTCCTCAAGACCACCCAGATTGCCATCGACGGGGCTAAGACCCTGCCCCGCCGCTACTACGTCGCCCCGGAGATCTTCGCGGAGGAAACCGACCGGATCTTCACCCGTCGATGGCTGTGCGTTGGGCGGGAGGACCGCATCGGGGCACCGGGGGACTACTTCGTCCAGCAGGTCGGCAACGAGAGTATCATCGTGCTGCGGGATCAGGGCGGCGCGCTGCGGGCCTACTATAACGTCTGTCGCCACCGGGGAACCCGCCTCTGTGAGGAGCACACCGGCCGCTTCTCCGAGACCATTCAGTGTCCCTACCACGCCTGGACCTATGCGCTGGATGGACGGCTGGTCGGCGCCCCCTCGGCTTCCGAGATCGAAGGCTTCGCCAAGGCCGATTATCCGCTGCATCCCGTCGGCATCCAGCGCTGGGAGGGGTTTCTCTTCATCAATCTGGCGGAGGATCCCGAGCCGTTCGCTCAGGCCTACCAATCGCTGATCGGCCGGTTCGACCGGTTCAACATGTCGAATCTCGCGGTGGCGCGGACCCTCGAATACCACGTCAAGGCCAACTGGAAGCTGCTGTTCCAGAACTACTCCGAGTGCTACCACTGCGGTCCGGTGCACCCTTCGCTGGCAAAGCTCACCCCACCCACCAGCGGCGAGAACGATCTGGTGAACGGTCCGGTGACCGGCGGTTTCATGGTGATCAACGAGGGCCACCAGAGCCTTACCATGAGCGGCCGGTCCTGCGGTGTCGTGGTCGGCGACCTGCCGGACGAAGATCTCAACCGGGTCTATTACTACGCCATCTTTCCCAACATGCTGCTGAGCCTGCACCCCGACTACGTGATGTTCCACACCCTGTGGCCCGAGGCACCGGATCGCACCAGAATCTGCTGTTCCTGGCTCTTTCACCCCGACACCCTGAGCAACCCAGCCCACAACCCGGAGGATGGGATCGAGTTCTGGGACATGACCAACCGGCAGGACTGGCACATCTGCGAGCAGAGCCAGCTCGGGGTTCAATCGCGTGCGTACCAGCCGGGGCCGTATTCCAAGCGGGAGAGTCTCTCGGTGCAGTTCGATCGGGAAGTGCTGAAGGCGCTAGGGCATCGGTAGGAGGGTCGAGGGTCAGGAGTCGGGAGTCGGGGAGTCAGGAGTCTGCAACGGTCTCCTCATCCCGAGCAAAGCGAGGGACCTACTGCGCCGGCTTCCGGACGGTACGAAGTGGGTCCTTCGCTGCGCTCAGGATGAGGACGAATCTTGTGACTGAGGTTCCCGACTCCTGACTCCTGACTCCCGACTCATCACTTCTGCATCTCCTGTACGATTCCCGAGTATAGCCTCAGCCCGAACTCGATGTTCTCCAGCGAGAGCCGCTCATTGATGCCGTGGACGCTGTGGCGGTTCTCGTCCAGCTCCACCAGCCAGGGGTCGATACCGTAGCAGATGACACCGGCCGACGCGTAGTACGGCCGGTCCGATGCGCCGGCGCTGACCGGTGTGGCGATCGGGACGCCGGGAAGGAGCCGGCGGGCCACTCGCTCGATGGCGTGAAAGAGCTCGGTATCGAGCGGCGCGTCGTAGCGCGGCGCCATGTCTCCGATGGACTCGAGGGTGATCTTCGGATCGGCGATGATGCCTTCCAGCGTCCGGCGGAATGCGGTCGTGTCCTGGTCCGGCAGAAGGCGTATGTCCAGCTCCGCCGAGGCCTGCCGCGGAATGCTATTCGTCTTGTCGGATCCGGTCAGCACCGTGGGCGTGACCGTGTTCCGGAGCAGCGCGTTCCGCTCCGGCTCGCTCAGGATCCAGGCCCGTCCCCGTTTGCTGCGCAACGCGCCCGCGGCATCCGCCAGCCAGGTCCGCTGCTCGCCCGTCTGGTAGCGGGATTGGGCCTTGAAGAAACGATCCACTGCTGGGGTCAACCGTACCGGCGTCTGCCAGGCTGAAACCCGGGCCAACGCCTTCACCAGCCGCTCAACAGGATTGTCTCCCAACGGCACCGACCCATGCGATCCGGTGCCCCGCGCGATCAGCTTCTTCCACCAGGTGCGCTTCTCGCCCACGTCGATCCCGAACCAGAGGGGACGGCCGTTCTCCACTCGAGTGTCAGCGCCTTCGGTGAGGACGTACTCGATGCCACTCACTAAGTCCGGATGCCGCTCGATGAAGGTGCGCGTGCCCAGCCCGCCGACCTCTTCATCGGCGTTGGCGATGTAGACCAGATCTCGCTTTAGTGAGAGGCCCGCGCGCTTGACGGCAATGAAGGTGGAGAGCTGAATGATGCCATGCCCCTTCATGTCCAGGGCTCCGCGTCCCCACACGTACCCGTCCTTGGTCTCGCCCCCGAATGGGTCCACCGACCAGTCGCCCCTGGTGGCAGGTACCACATCCATATGATGGATCAGCGCAATCGCTTTCCCCGGGCCGGTTCCCTTCAACCGGGCGTAGAAATTGGCTCGACCGGCTCCCAGCTCGGCCGTGTCGAGGATGTGTCCCTCGATCCCCTCCCTGGCCAGCACCTCCTTGAGCCACCGCGCGGTGGCCAGCTCGTTCCCCGGCGGATTGCTGGTATTGATCCGGAGATACTCGGAGAGCCGCTGCGCGGTCTCGTTGCGCAGCTTGGCATAATCAAAGGCCGGCGCCTGCGCGGCGGCGGGCACCGAGAGCGCGAACAGGAGTGCGGCCGGTCGGGTGAGCGGACGGACAAGGCTGATCATCGAGTCTCCAGAAGCATGCGGCCGGCCAGCTCCTTGACCAGCTTGGCGCTGACAGCCGCGGTGACCCCGGTCCGATCGGCGGCCGGATTGAACTCCACGAAGTCGGCACCCACCAGCGGTGCCGTAAGCGACTGAAGGACGGCGAGCGCCTGGCGCACCGAAAAGCCGCCCGCCTCACGGTGGGAGATCCCAGGTACCAGCCCGGGCTCGATCACGTCGAGGTCGAACGACACATAGACTGGCGTGTCGAATTCCGGCTTCATCCCATCGCGCCAATCCTTCATCTCGATCACCTCCACCCCAAAGCGCTGCGCCTGCTCCCGCTGGTGCCCTGTCATCGTGCGGATACCCACCTGGACCAGCCGGTCGGCCAGGCCTTCCTCCATCACCCGGGCGAACGGGCAGGCGTGCGAGTAGCGATCACCCTGGAACTCATCGTGGAGATCTCCGTGGGCGTCGAAGTGGAGGATGCTGAGCCGGGGATGAAAGGGCCGAAAGCCGCGCAGGACTGGATAGGTGATCGAGTGGTCGCCGGACCTGTGCTGGATCCTCGTCCGCAGCCGGAGTCAGGTCGCCCTCATCATCCAAGGCCGCGGTGCTGAGATCGACGCCGAGCTCGGTCCAGGGATTCCCGGCTTCAGACCAGAGCGCCTGCCGGATGACCGGCGGCGCTCCCGCCGTGCCTCGCAGATAGGAGGAGCTGCCATCGTAGCAGACGCCGAGCAACGCTACTCTGGAAGGGGCCACCGCCTTGGGACTCACTCAGCCAGGGTCCCCAAATGGGTTTGGCGCTCGAGCCGGGTGAACCCCGCCGCAGCCTCAGGTTCGGGCGCCAGGAGCGACACCAGGATGCCGGCAAGGAAGGACAGCGGCAGGGTCACGAGCGCCGGATTCTTCAGCGGGAACCAGGCGTTACCGTGCCCCAGGATTTCCACTTGAATGGTGGGCGAGAAATAAATCAAAGCCAGGGTGGCGAGGGTCCCGGTGGCCATGCTGGTGACTGCGCCGGCAGTGGTGTAGCGCCTCCAGAAGATCGCGAGCACCAGGGCAGGAAAGTTGGCACTCGCCGCGATGGCGAAGGCCAGCGACACCATGAAGGCAACGTTTTGCCCCTTGAAGGTGATGCCCAGCCCCACCGCCACGACGCCGAGCGCCAGCGTTGCGATCCGGGCGACGCGGAGCTGCTCCCGGGCATCGGCGCGCCCTTTCCGCACCACGCTGACCCAGAGATCATGCGAGAGGGCGGCGGCGCCCGAGAGGGTAAGACCCGCCACCACGGCGAGGATGGTGGCGAACGCGACCGCGGCGATGAATCCCAGAAACGGGGTGCCTCCCAGCAGCTCGGCAAGCAGCGGAGCGGCCATGTTGCCACCCTTGTCCACAGCCCTGATCGTGTCCGGGCCTATCAGCACCATGGCTCCAAAGCCCAGGATGAAGGTGAGCAGATAGAAGAGCCCGATGAGACCGGTGGCAATGAAGACCGAGGTGCGGGCCGCGCGAGCGTCCGGCACGGTGTAAAATCGCATCAGGATATGGGGCAGTCCTGCCGTGCCGAACATCAGGGCCATCCCCAGCGAGATGGCGTCGAGTGGGTTCGATACCAGCTTGCCCGGCGCCAGTACCCCGGCACCGTAGCGCTCCGCTGCCGCGGCAAACAGCGCGGCAGGACTCATGTGGAACCGCAGCAGCACGAGCAGGGCGAGCAGCAATGCACCGCTCATGAGCAGCACCGCTTTTACGATCTGTACCCAGGTCGTCGCGATCATCCCGCCGAAGAGTACATATCCGATCATCACGATCCCGACCAGGACGATGGCATGCTCGTAACTGAATCCGAACATGAGCCGGATCAGCCCGCCGGCGCCCACCATTTGCGCGATGAGATAGAGCGTCACCGTGGCCAGGGTCCCCAGCGCGGCCGCGATGCGCACCGGGGTCTGCCGCAACCGAATGGCCACCACGTCGGCGAAGGTGTACCGGCCCAGGTTCCGCAGCGGCTCGGCAATGAGGAAGAGCACCACCGGCCAGCCGACCAGCCAGCCGGTCGAGTAGATCAGCCCGTCAAATCCGGTGGTCGAGACCAGCCCCGCAATCCCGAGGAAGGACGCCGCGCTCATGTAGTCGCCCGCCAGGGCAAAGCCGTTCTGCCCGGCGCTGATGGTGCGCCCCGCGGCGTAGAAGTGTTCGGTGGTGTGGGTGCGGCGCGCCGCCCAGAACGTGATCCCGAGGGTGATGCTGATGAAGACAAAGAAGAACGCCATAGCCACGGCGTTGGGTTGCCCGATGGCGGTATCGGCCGCGGCCTGATTTAGGGTCATCCGCCCGACTCCAGCAGTGCCCGAATCTGCGGATCGTAGACCGTGTTGGCCCACCGGACGTAGACCCAGGTGAGAATCCAGGAGGCCACGATCACGAGCGCGCCGAGCAGGATCCCCAGGCTGAGCCCTGGCACCACCTGGACGGCGAGGACCGGCCCCCCGAACGCCACCAGGGCAATGAACCCGAAGTAGAGCAGGACCGTTGCGCCCGTGAGCGTCAGGGCCATCCGCCAGCGGGCCCGGTCGAGGTCACGCAGCCGGGAATCAACGCCGGTCATGTCCCCTCCGCGCGCCGAGGAGGTAGACCAGGGCACCGCCGGCGACCAGAAGAATCGTGAGGCCGGCGACCTTGATGACCGCGAGCAGCTTGCCGGGCTCGTCTTCGGCCGGGATCAGCGCGAGTGCAATCGAGATCGTGGTGACGGTAAACCCGAGCGTTGCCAGGGCCACCGCCACTGGCCGGCCACCGGGAACCCGGATCACCTCGGGGCCGGCGGGCTCCCGCTGGAGTCGGATCATCGAAGCGAACATGAAGAGGTAGGGAATGAAGTAGGAGATAATAGACATGCTCACCAGGACGTCATAGGCGCCCTTCACGGTCGTGCCTGCCTGTCCCAGCAGGATGAATCCGGCGGCGACGGCGGCCTGCGCCAGCAGGCTGACGTGGGGCGATCCGTAACGCGGATGAATCCGTCCGAACGCTCGGGGGAGGAACCGGTCCAGGCCCGCCACGAAGGGGAGCCGGCCGGCCGCTGCAAACCATGCCCCGGCCTGCCCCAGCCCCCCCACCACGATGAGCACCGCGATCAGCGGAGCCAGGCCGCCGACATCGAGCCTGTGGCTTACCCTCTCGATCGAAGTCATGAACCCATCCAGATGCAGGATCTCGGCCTGCGGCAGTGCCACCAGCATTGCCAAGGTTCCCAGCACGTAGAGCCCGGTGATCAGCACACCCGCCACGAGCAGGGCTCGGGGGATGTTGCGCCGTGCGTCGCGTATCTCCTCGCCCATCATCGAAGCGCTCTCCAAACCGCTCAGAGAGAAGGCGATGGTGGACCAGAAGACGATGTCTTTGAGCCGCGTGCTCGGCACCATGTTCTCGCTGGTGAACGGCGTCGCCGAGCAAAAACGTACCCAGGCGACCAGGCCGAGTGCCATCAAGAAGAGGCCCGGAATCCAGAGTCCAACCGCGCCCAGGTTGTGCAGCCATTTGCCCACCGCCAGGCCGCGCACGTTGAGCCCGGCGGCGAGAGCCAGAGCGAGGAGAGAAAAACCGATGAAATAGAGCGGACGGTCGGCGAGCTGTCTCCACTCCGGTCCGCCGATGAAGAGGGCGGTTGCGGCGGTGAAGTAGAAGAGACCCGGGAAGTAGGGCAGGTTGGAGGTCCAGTAGGTCCAGCCGGTGATGAACCCAGCGAAGTCGCCGAAGGCCCGCTTGCTCCAGACGTAGCAGCCACCCTCGTTGGGATACCGGGACGAGAGCTCCAGAACCGTGAACATCAGCGGGATATAGAAAGCCAGGCATGCCGTCAGCCAGATGACGATCGCGCTCGGCCCTGCGGAAGCCGCGGTGCCGATCCAGCGCACGGTGAAGCCGGTGACCAGGTAGAACAGCACCAGATCGCGAAACCCCATCGCCCGATGGAGCTGCGCCGGTCCCTCCTGGATCGGGGCGGCGCGGGTGGGGGAAGCCGTCACACCATGTAGTTCCTGGGGGGATTCGCCAGCTGCAGGACGGTGCGGTCGATCTGGAACGGCTCGAGATTGCGCTCGGTGCTGCCGTCGATGGCCAGCTCCGACAGGATCCGTCCAACCAGCGAAGCGAACTTGAATCCGTGCCCGCCACTGATGGCCACGATCACGTTCGGATGGCCCGGAACGGCATCGAGCACGAAGTCGCGGTCCGGCGTGAGGGTGTAAAGACAGGTCTTGGTGTAGATGATGGGTCCGAGTGCGCTGGGGATGTACCTCCCGAGAAAGTCCTGTACCCGCCCGAGCGCGGCCTCGTCCGGCTCGAAGGTCCGCGTGTCGGCGGTGACCTCCCGTCCCCCGGCGTCCTGGCCCACCTTGGGTCCCTGTTCGCCAAAGATGGGGAAGCCGTAGAAGCAGGGGTCGTCCATCCAGATCCAGATGGGAAAGTGTCCAGGCTGAAAATCCGCGGGGCGGGGTGTGGCGAAGTAGGTCACCTGCTCCTGGGTTACCGTGAGTGGCAGCTGAACCCCGAATGGCGCCAGTGCCCGGTTGGACCAGGAGCCGGCCGCGATCACCAGACGCCTGCAACGGTACTGCACTCCACCCGCTTCGATCTCGATCTCGCCCTTCAGCGGCCGGATCGCCTCCACCGGCGACCGCTCACGCAAGCTGGCCCCGAGCTCCCGCGCCACCCGCTGGTGGGCGGCGTTGCCCCGGGCGGCCATCGCGATCCCGCTCTCCGGTTGGAAGAGTCCGTGAATGTCGTCGGTCAGTCGAAACGCCGGCCAGCGGCGCATGATCTCCTCGGCCTCCAGCGCCTCGTAGCTGACGCCCGCCGCATCCATGCTCCCCGAATAATTGGTCAGCGGGATGGCGCTGACCCGGGGAGCAAAGTCGAGTCCGCCGGTCCGGAGCACGATCTGCTCACCCGAGTCCTTCTCCAGCTGGGCCCAGGCGCGGAAGGCGTGCTTGGCGAGCTCGACGTAGGCCGGGGTGTGGTACGAAAGCCGGATGATGCGCGAGTGGTCCTGCGATTCGCCGCGCACGTGCCCCAGCTCAAACTGCTCCAGCCCGAGCACCTCGGCGCCGGCCCGTTTGGAGAGCCAGTACGCCGCAGCGCTGCCGAAGCCACCCAAGCCCAGCACGATGTACTCATAGTCCCGTTTCATTGCTTTTTTTAGCCAAGCTTTTCTTTGATATATCTGCGGATGTCGAGGCTCGCGCTCTCCATTGGTGCATAGTAGCCGTGCTGGAAGACCCGCGACTGCATCCCGCGCTGGACGTTCTCACAGATGACCCAATCCTGGCGGTTGACCAGGTCCCAGAAGTTCACCGCGTCGGCCGGGTTGAAGTCCGGCAGTTGAATCTCGGACGGATGAAAGAGGAAGTCGCACACCACCCGGGTACGACCCGGTCCTTGCGGCCACAGGGTATACGTGGTGACGTGGTCGGCCGAGAGACTGATGAGGAAGTTCGGATAGATCAGTTCTCCCTTGTGGCGGATGCGCTCATCGTCATTGAGCCCATCGAACGGGCTGCGGTTGGTCGTTCCACTCTCGGTGAACGTCCAGGCGCCCTCACGGTGCGGGATGCCCCGCTCCCAGTCCAGCTCTGACCCGCCCCCCTGCTTGAAGGCCGGCACCAGCCGGCACAGCTCGGGATGCACCGGCCCGCAGTGATAGCACTCGTTGTAGTTCTCCAGTAACACCTTCCAGTTGGCCTCCACGTCGTACTCGATCCGCCACCCCGAGCGGAGCTGCGCGAGCGGATACCGCCGAAGCCGTTCCGGCACCTCCCCCAGCTGGGACACCAGACCGTAATTGCGGCTGGACGCTTCGGCAGGCGTGAGGTTGACGAAGAAGAAACCGCCCCAGCTCTCGATTCCCACCGGGTGGAGGCCGAGGCTGGTCCTGGTGAAGCCCTCATCTTCATCGAGGTGGGGAGCGGTCCGAAGAGCGCCGTCCAGGGTATAGGTCCAGGAGTGATACGGACAGCGAATCGTGCCCCCCAAGGATCCCCTGGAGCCCTCGAGCACCAGGCGCGACCCGCGGTGGCGGCAGACGTTGTAGTGGGCCGCGAGCGTGCCCTCCCGGGTCCGCACCACGAGGATGCTCTCACCCGCCACCTCGACTACCAGGTAGTCGCCCGCGGCGGGCAGCTCCTCCTCACGACCGGCGCAGAACCATTCCCGGCAGAAGATGCGCTCCTTCTCACGGGCAAAGATCTCATCCGAGAAATAGAACTCGCGGCCGAGAGTGTGCTCCATCAGCTCTCCCCGCCCTCCGGGCCGTAGAAGAACACCCACACCGCCAGGTGGTCGGAGAATTCCTCGAAGCGGTGCGGCACGCCCGCGGGAACGAAGAGGACGTCGCCGGGGCCGAAGCGATGCCGCTCGTTGCCGTTTTGGAACCAACCCGCACCCTCGACGACCACGTACACCTCGTCGCGGGTGTGAGGGGTCTGCGGGTCATGTCCCCGAGGGGCGTAGAGCTCAACGCTCAAGGTCCCATGCTGGAACAACTCGACGTACCGCTCTCCCTGCGGGCCAGGCAGCCGCGCGAACGATTCGCGGACCGTCAGCTGGTGCTTCGGCACAGCGGCTTCAGGTCTTCCGGCGGCGGATGTCGCGCAGGATCTCGCGCGCAGCGTTGTAGCCACAGGCTCCCATGACCCCTCCGCCGGGATGGGTGGCCGCGCCGCACAGGTAGAGGCCACGGATGGGCGTGCGGTAGTCGGCGTACCCCGGCACCGGGCGCATGAACGAGAGGCTGCTGAGCGACATCGCCCCCTGCATGATGTTGCCGCCGGTGAGCCCGAAGCGCTTCTCCAGGTCGGTTGGGGCCAGGACCTGCCTGCCGATCACAGAGCGCCTGAAGTTCGGGGCGTATTCGTTCATGAGGTCGAAGCACCGCTCGGCGTATTTCTCCTTCTCCTCCTGGAGTGAAAGGCCCGGCGCCAGCTGGTAGGGGAAATACTGAGTGAACATCGACATCACGTGGTTTCCAGGAGGCGCCAGGGTGTCATCCAGCACCGACGGGATGGTGGCTTCGATAATAGGATGTTCGGAGGGGCAGCCGTACTTGGCGCTGTCGTAGGCCCGCTCGATGTATTCCATGGTGGGCGAAATGTGAATCGTGCCCCGGTGCTGCAGGCCGGCCGTCGTGCCGGGGACCGCCTTGAAATCGGGCAGCTCACTGAGTGATATGTTGATCTTGAGACTGGCACTGCTGTAATCGATGTTCCGGACCGCTTCGACAAAATCAGGGGGCAGATCCTGGCCGCCGAGCAGTTTCAGAAAGGTCACATGGGCATCCGCTCCGCTGGCCACCCGCCGCGCCCGGACTTCGGTCCCATCCTTGAGCGCCACCCCGGCCGCCCCGCCGTTCTTCACCAGAATCCGGGTCACTTCGGAGCTGGTATGGATCTCCGCCCCGGCCTCGAGCGCCGCCGCGGCAATCGCATTGCTGATCCCGCCCATCCCACCACGCACGTAACCCCACACCCCGCGAATGCCATCACACTCGCCCATGACGTGGTGAAAGAGCACGTAGGCCGTACCCGGCATGGACGGCGAGGCCATGGCGCCGATGATGGCGTCGGTGGCCAGGGTGACTTTCAGCTGCTCCGATTCGAACCAGCGATCGAGAATTGGGGTTGCCGCTCCGGTGAGAATCTCGATCGCCTTCTGTCCGTCGGTGCCGAGCTTGGCGAACGCCAGACCAAGCTTGGCCAGCTGGAGCAGGTTCCGGGGATTGAAGGACCAGGGATTAGGTGGAGTCTGGGTGAGCGTGGGCTCGATGAACGCGGCCACCCGTTCCAGCATCCGCTCGTACTTCGGCAGCGCGTCCGCATCCTTGGCCGAGAATTTCGATATTTCCCGGTGCGTCAGAGCCTTGTTGGGGCCCAGCATGAGCGAGCGACCGTCGGGGAAGGGCGTGAAGGAGGACGGGTTCCGCGGCAGCATCTTGAAGCCGTGCCGCTTGAGATCCAGATCCCGGATGATCTCGGGCCGAAGCAGGCTGTTGACGTATGCGGCCGTGGAGACCTTGTAACCGGGCCACAGCTCCTCGGTGACGCAGGCACCGCCGAGGATCTCCCGCCGTTCCAGGACGAGAACCTTGACGCCGGCACGGGCCAGGTAGGCGGCGGTGACCAGGCCATTATGGCCCCCGCCGAGGACAATGAGATCGTATGTTGTGGCCATGATTCCCTGGGTAAAGCTACCTCGTGAACTGAATCTCCGTCCTCGCGTAAATAAAGCGCCCATTGTATCCGAATGGCGAGGCGGCTGCCCAGGGAAAGGTGCCGAAATTATTGTTGAAGTCTTTGGCCGGCGTTCCATCGCCGATGTCGACCAGGGAGCTGGGCTGGTCAGGATAGGTATCGAACAGATTTCTGACCCCGATCGAGAGCTTCACGAGGCTGAAGCGGTACCCCACTTCAGTGTCGACCAGGCTCTTGGCCCCGTAATTGTCGCGACAAAGATCGCAGAAGCCGGGTTGGGCCGAGGAGAACCCACCGTAGTACGAGTACCGTCCGAGAGCGGTGAAACGGCCCAGGGAATAGTTGGCTTGCAGTGTGCCCCGCCAATCGGGCCGCTCGTCTTCGATTCCGATGGCGGTCACCGAGTCCAGCAGGCCCGATTCGGTCGATCCGGCGTCGATCAGCACCTGGGGCAAGGGATCGACCCGGATGATCTCGTTCTTGGTGAAGTTGACCGACGCAATGAGGTCGAGTCTGCCGCTGACTCCCGCCTGGACCCGCAGGTTGACGGTAAGGTCAATGCCCTGGGTTCGAGTGTCGAGTCCGTTGGTGAAGTACTGCACTCCCTGGATCGTTCCGAATCCCGCGTTGGTGAGAAGCTGGAGGGTGGCGGCGTCGTCGAAGGTCGCGCCGAGCAGAACGCGGTCATCGATGCGGATGTGAAAGTAGTCCGCGGTCAGCGTGAGATTGTCGGTCGGGGTTAGTGCCAGGCCGCCGCTGAAGTTGACCGAGGTTTCGTCCTTGAGCGGCCTTGCCCCGAGCGCCAGGGAAGCGGGGTGGTCGGCCGGGAAAATGCCGAAGTCGATGAACTCGCCGGCGATGACGTTGGTCGTCACCTTGCCGAACGCGACCTGGCTCAATCCCGGCGCCCGGAAACCGGTGCCGACGGCAGCGCGAAGCGTCAGCCGCGGGGAAGGCTGAAAGCGCAGCGCCGCTTTCCCCGTCAAACGCTCGCCGAAGTCGCTGTAGGTCTCGAACCGGCCGGCGATGTTGGCCAGAATCTTGTCGCTCAGGTTGGTCTCGGCGTCGGCGTACAGGCCGAAGTTGGTGCGGTGCCGGTCGGTGGCATCGCTGGGCGTGAAGCCCGGGAAGACGGACGACCCTGCCGGCGCAACGTCCGCGCTGTCCTGATCCAGATGGAATCCATTGACGTACGAGGCAAGCTCCCCCGGACGGATCGCATAGCGCTCCCTCCGGAACGCGGCACCGAAGGCCAGGTTCACCGGCGCGCGAAGACCCAGCTCCACCGCCTTGGCCAGGTTTAATCCGGACACGAATTCCTGCCGCAATACCCGGCCGGCGAAAAACGACGTCTTGTTCGGGATACCGGGGTCGTCCGCGGTGCCGAGGATGCGATCCGGCCCCGGTGCACACGCCACGACGAGGCAGGGACCAAGAGACGCGTTGTTCGTGCTGGTGATGTTGTAGTCGAAGTCGTTGTGCCCGAACTCGGCCCCGAGGTCGTAGCTCCAGCCGGACACCACGCCGCGGAGTCCGCCTGCGGCGGAGTAGTCGACCGCTTCTCCGCTGATCGTGGGCAGGAAGCCCAGCGGATGAATCTCCGGCCAGTTGCGGGCGCTGTCGAAATACCGCCGGTAGCCATTGCCGCCGCCGTCTCGATGGCTGTAACCGCCAAAGGCGTAGATCTCGGTGGTGCCCGCCTCGTTCATCGGCATGCGGAAATTGGCGAGGCCGAGCGCGTCCTGTTCCACACCATCGCCCCAGTGATGGTTCGGCTGAGGCACCGGGTTCCGCTTCTCGACCACCTGGCCTTTGCTGTCGATCGAATCGGCCACGCCGATACCGGCCACCGCGGACGGATCGGCCACCTCGAACGGATCGGCCCAGGCCCGGTTGGTAGCGTTGCGGTCGCGGTACTCACCGAACAACCCGAGCGAGCCCCGGCCTACCTTGATGCCCCAGCCGCCGTTCACGTTGACGGTAGTTCCGTCATCGGGGTAGTCGCCAGTGGTGTAGCGACCCACATCGCCGTTGAGGAACGGAGTAAACTCGCCCTCTTTGATCACCAGGTTGACCACGCCGGCGATCGCGTCCGACCCGTACTGGGCGGAGGCGCCGTCGCGCAGGACCTCGATCCGGTCCACCGCGCTCGCGGGAAGTGCGTTCAAGTCCACGCCGCTGGACCCGGCGCCCATCCCGTAGGTGAAGTTGTTGACCAGCGCCGTCTGGTGGCGGCGCCAGCCGTTGACCAGCACCAGCGTGTGGTCGGGGCTGAGTCCGCGCAGGGTGAACGGACGCACGATATCGCCGGCATCGGTGACGCTCTGGCGGGGGAAGTTGATCGAGGGGGCCACCGACTGGAGGATCGCCGCGGTCTCCATGGTGCCCTGCTGTTGCAGCACCTCGGCGGGGAACACGTCTACCGGCACCGCCAGCTCCTCGGAGGCGGTGTGACGGGCCCTGGAACCGATCACGACATCGATCGGCGCCAGCTGTACCAGGCTTCGGGAGAGGGTGAAGTCCTGCCGGGTCTCGTCGGTTGACACCACGGTGACCGGCGCACTGGCCGCCTGGAATCCGATGAGGCGGGCTCGCACCACCCGGGTCCCCGCCGGCACGCCGCGGATCTCGTACTCGCCCTGGTTGCCGGACGTGGTCCTGAGCCCGGTGCCTTCGATGGTGATGGAGGCATTGGGAAGCGGCGAGCCGCTGCTGTCGGCCACCGTCCCCCGTAGCGTTCCAGCCTGCGCCAGCAGGGGTGTCGCTGGGCCGCCGATCACGAGCGCGTAAGCCAGCGTGCGAACGATGTGTCGTATCACAGGTCCTCCACGTGACGCGGTTTGCTGGCCGGCAGGGGGGCCGCCGGCGCACAGGAACTCGACAAGGACGGAAATGCAGAGCGGTGTTACGGGTAGCTACCTAAATACGGTCCGCGGATGGGAGCGTCAAGCCGCACACCCGCTTTGACAACCGGCCTCCGCCTTTGCACATTGGCGTTGGCGCCCGCCAGCCATAGGTTGGGGCGGGCGGTCGACTCTTCTGCTCGGCGCTGCCCGAGACCAGTCCGTTGACAGATCAACACAGCGATCCATCGCACAGTCCTCGCTCGAAGGAGAACTCCCATATGAGCGCTGGCATTCGTCCGGGTATGGTGGGCGCCGCTCTGCTGCTGGGCGGCCTGATGGCCGGCATTTCCCCCGCGGCACAAGCCCAGCAGGGCGTCATCGGCGGACAGGTGGTCGATGAAGGGGCTGGAACACCGCTGGAGGCCGCACGAGTCCTCCTCACCGGAACCGGCCAGATCGAAACCACGAACCGTGATGGACGCTTCCTCTTTCGCCAGGTCGCCCCGGGAACCTATCAGGTCAGGGTGCTGCGGGTGGGATACAAACCCGCCACCCAGAGCACGACGGTTGCGGCCGGCGAGACGGCTGCGCTGAGCTTCAGCCTGGCCGCGGCGGTCGTGCAGCTCGATGAGCTGGTGACCACTGCCACCGGCGAGCAGCGGAAGCTGGAGATCGGCAATGCGGTCACGACCATCGATGCGGCGAAGATTGCCGAGCAGGCGCCGATCACCGAGTTCACCAATCTGATCTCGGGCCGTGCGCCGGGGGTGCAGGTCCTGAAGAGCAGCGGCACCACCGGCACCGGCACCCGGATCCGAATCCGGGGGTCCAACAGCATCTCGCTGTCCAACGAGCCGCTGTACTACCTCGACGGTATCCGGCTGGAGAGCAACCCGACCTCGAGCACGCTGGACATCGGCGGCTTCGGCTCGGGAATCGGTGCCGGGCCATCACGCATCAACGATCTCAATCCGGATGACATTCAGGATATCGAGATCGTGAAGGGCCCCGCCGCCGCCACACTGTACGGGATCCAGGCCTCCAACGGCGTCATCCGGGTGAGCACCAAGCGCGGCGTTGCCGGCCCCCCGCAGTGGAGTCTCTTCTCCGAGCTCGGCACGGTTTCCGATCCGCATACCTATCCGCTCAACTACTACGGGCGGGATACCACTGCCACCGGCATTATCGACGGGTACGACGGCTTCTGCAGCATCCAGAGCGAGCTCGATGGACTCTGCACCCAGACCGCGCTGGAGACATTCCAGCCGCTCAACGAGCCGGTCAGCCGCCCATACAAGGCCGGGCTCCGGCAGCAGTATGGTGCCAGCGTATCGGGTGGCAGTGAGCAGATGACCTACTATGTGTCGGGAAGCTACGAGAACGAGATTGGGCCCTTCCGCCTTCCCGATGCGGAGTTCGACTCCGTGGCCTCGGTGCGCGGCGGCCTGGTGCCGGACAATCAGGCGCGGCCCAACGCGCTCGAGAAATTCGGCCTGCGGGCAAACCTTGGCGCGAGCGTGTCGAGGACCTTCGAGCTGAGCAGCTCTCTCGGCTTCTCGACCAGCAATACCCGATTCATCGAGAACGACAACAGCTTCCTGACCGTCAATGGCAGCGGCACCGCCAGTGGGAGCCTGCCTGAAGTCAATCGCGGCTGGTTCTTCATCCCGGCCGAGCTGTTCGCCGAGCTCGCCAATCAGAAGGCCAATCGCTTCACCGCGGGTATCAGCGGTACCTGGCGTCCGCGGGACTGGCTCACGGCGCGGGCGGTCGTAGGCCACGATCTCGTCGATCGCACCGACCTGCAGTTCTTCCCCACTGGTCAGGTGGCCGCGTACCTCGCGAACAGGGACGGCGTAAAGATCCAGAACGCCTTCGATATCTCGCAAACCTCGATCGACCTTGGTGCCTCCGCCCGCTTCCGCCTCACACCCGCAATCGGCTCGCGCACCTCCGTGGGCGGGCAGTTCTTCCGTGACCTCGCGAACGGCACCTTCGCCAGCGGGCGGGGGCTGCCGCCGGGCTCCGGCACCATCAATGGCGCCAGCGCCATCGAGGCCGCCGACACGACCGTCGAGGCCCGCTCCATCGGTACCTACGTCGAGCAGGAGATCAACTTTAAGGAACGGCTCTTCGTCACCGGCGCGCTGCGGTTCGACGACAACAGCGCCTTCGGCCAGAACTTCGACGCAACCCTGTATCCCAAGGCGAGCCTGTCCTGGCTCCTGTCCGATGAGCCGTTCTTCAACACCGGCTTCCTGAACACCTTCCGCATACGCGCCGCGTACGGCGTCTCCGGGCAGCAGCCCGGAACGGCCGACGCGCTCCGCATCTACAACTCGGTGCCCGGAAAACGAGCTGGTATCGGGACCACCGGGGTGTCGTTTGCGAGCCTCGGTAACTTCGATCTCAAACCCGAGCGGTCCTATGAGTTCGAGGCCGGGCTCGACGCCGGACTGTTCGATGACCGCGTCTCGGTGGAGTTCACTTTTTACAGCAAGCTCACCCGCGATGCCCTGATCTCCCGTGACATCGCTCCGTCACTGGGCGCCTCGCAGTCCCAGTTCGTCAACCTCTCACGCATCCGGAACCGGGGCGTCGAGCTCGCCATCAGCACCCGGCTCATCGACAGCCGCAGTGTGGCCTGGGATCTCACCGTGAGCGGGTCGACGGCGCACAACAAGATCCTGGAGCTGGGCGAGGGGGTGAGCGATATCTTCGTCGGCTTCTACCAGCGGCACGTGGGCGGCTACCCCGCGGGAGGGTTCTGGGCTCCCACCCACACCTTTGCGGATGCCAACAGCGACGGCATCATCGATCTCACTGAAGTGGCGCTCAGCGACAGCTCGGTGTTCCTCGGCACCGCCATCCCCACCCGGGAGGCCTCCCTCAACAGCCAGCTCGCCATCTTCGGCGGGCAGGTGGTGCTCGGCACTCAGTTCGACTATCGCGGCGGCCATAAGGTGGACAATTCGCTGGAGCAGTTCCGTTGCTTCTCGGTGCAGAATTGCCGGGGAAATTATGACCGTTCCGCCCCACTGGCCGAGCAGGCGAGGGCCCAGGCCCTGTTCCTTCCCGGCGGGGGGAACTCAGTGGCCTTCCTCGAGCCCGGGTGGTTCGTCAAGCTGCGAGAGCTGTCCTTGACATTTTTCGCGCCCGACGGTCTGGCTCGGGCGTTCCGCGCCAATCGGCTGAGCCTCACGCTCTCGGGCCGGAACCTCTGGACCATCGATGACTATTCCGGTGTCGACCCCGAGGTGAACGCCTTCGCGCAGGACAACTTCGCGTCGTCGGACTTTGAGTCCCAGGCCCAGGTTCGCTACTGGACTGCGCGCCTTAACGTCGGCTTCTGAGGGAGTGCCATCATGATCCTCTCACTTCGCTCCCTCCAAGCAGCCGCTGTGTTGGCCCTGCTTCCCCTGGGCGCCTGCGGTCTCCTCGACACCGATCAGCCGAATATCATCGATCCGGGCGAGATCAACTCCCCCGAGGGAGCCCAGGCTCTGCGGGAGGGCGCCATCGCCGACTTCGGCTTTGCCAAGGACGGGGACGGTACCCAGTTCGACGATGGTCTGATCCTGACGGGCGGGCTGCTGACGGATGAATTCATTCACTCCACCACACCGCCCTCGCAGCAGGAAATCGACCAGCGCACCACGGCGCTCATCAACCCCACGCTCTCTGACGTCTACCGCAACCTGCATCAGGCGCGCAGGGGGCTCGAGGTCGCCGCCGCCGCGCTCCGGCAGTTTCTGGTGGCCCCCGATGACACCCCCGATATCGCCGAGACGCAAAGCCTGGCCGGCTTCACCTACGTGTACTTCGGCGAGACCTTCTGCTCCGGGGTGCCTTTCAGCCGGGTGAGCGGCGACAGCCTGATCTTCGGCGCACCCGAAACCACCCCCCAGATCTTCGATCGCGCACTGGCCTCGTTTGACGCGGCCCTCGCCGAGCCGGGGCTGGCGAATGACGATGGAACCATCACCAGCCTTGCGTCCGTGGGACGGGCCCGTGCCCTGGTCAATCTGGGCCGGTTTGCCGAGGCGGCCGCGGCCGTGGCGGCCGTGCCTACCGATTTCGTCTACGCCACGGAGCACGCCGAGTCTCCGCTTCGGCTGCAAAACGCCATCTGGTCGTACACCAACCAGGGGTTGTGGTCGGTGGCCGATGTGGAGGGCGGCGTCGGACTTCCCTTCTTTTCCGCTGGGGACGCCCGGGTGCCCGCGGATACCCTGGACGACGACGGCGACGGGGTAGCCGATACCGGGCTGGACCTCATCACCACCCAGGTCAACCTGTTCAAGTATCCCGACGCCGGCGCGGACGTGTCGGTCGCCGATGGCGTCGAGGCACGGCTTATCGAGGCCGAGGCGCAGCTTCAAGCGAGTGATCTCAGCGGGATGACTACGACGCTCAGTGACCTGCGGGCGGCATTCCCAGACCTGGACCCGCCGTTGGATCCCCTGGCTGCGCCCGGTACCCCGGCGGAGGGAGAGGACCTCCTCTTCGCCGAGCGGGCGTTCTGGCTCTACGCGACGGGCCACCGGCTGGGCGACATGCGTCGCCTCATCCGACCAGTTGCCCTGGGCGGGTACGGCAGGGCCGAGGACACGGTTTTCCCCAATGGTGCGTATCACAAGGGTGGAGCGTACGGATCGGACGTGAACCTTCCGATTCCTATCGAGGAGCAGAACAATCCGAATTCGGTGGGGTGTCTCGACCGAAACCCATAGCTCGGATCAGTACACCGTGAAGCTGGAGTGATCGAGATCGTTCTCCAGCGTCCACGTGATCGTCTGGCCCGGCAGCACCAGGATGGTCTCGGTGGTGTACGACGCCCCTGCCACCGGCAGGGCTCGGAGCCGGACCCCGCTTCCGGTATTCAGCCGCTGTGAGGGGAAGGCAAGGCTGACGGTGCGGAGCGAGGTGACCATCCCCAGCCGCTGAGGAAGCCCGCCCGCCATCAGGTAGATCGTGATATCGCTCCAGTTGTGGTTCTCGACTTCGACCGAGACCTCGGATCTGGCAGGAGCTGGATTTTTCGAAGAGAAGGAGCCGCAGCCCAGGGTCGGGGACGCCAGGGTGGCAACGGCGAAAACGAGGCGAATGGCGAGCATTGGAAACCTCCCCGACGCTCAGTGCGTCGCGGCTTGAGCTCCTTGCTTTGTAAGATAGCGGCTATACCAGCCCAGGTACCGCTGGAGCCGGTCCCGCCGGTAGCTCGGTTTCCGGATCTCGTGAAACTCCCCAGGATAGATCACCAGCTCGGTTTCGCGTCCCAGGCTCCGGAGCGCCTGGTACATCTGCTCCGAGTTGAGCAGCGGGACGTTGAAGTCCTGGTCGCCGCAGAGGAACAGCGTAGGGGTGATGATCCGGTCGGCGTGGAAGAAGGGGAACGAGACCCTGGTATAGGCCTCGGGATTGGTCCACGGTGAGCCCAGCTCCGCCTCGTACTCCCGAACGTACTGGTCGGTGCCGTAACCGGCGAGCGCATTCGACTGCCCTGCCCCGCTGATGGCCGCCTTGAACCGCCGGTCGCGTGCAATGACCTGGTTGGTGAGAATGCCACCGTAGCTCCAGCCGCCCACACCGAGCCGCCCGGGATCGGCAACCCCCGCGGCAACCGCGTAGTCCACCGCGGCCAGCACGTCCTGCCCATCCTTGTTCCCCCAGTCAGCCCAGATGCCGGTGGAGAACTTCTCGCCCCGCCCCGAGCTTCCGCGCGGGTTGGCCGCGACGACCGCGAAGCCCTCGGCGGCGAGAAGCTGCCACTCCAGGTCGAACTCATTGGAGAACTGGTACACCGGACCGCCATGGATCTTGAGCACCGCCGGGACCCTCGTGCCTACCCGGTAATCGACAGGGCGCACCAGGAATCCATGAATCGGGGTGCCGTCGCGGCTCTTGAAGGAGATCTCCTCGACCGGAGCCAGCCGGACACCCGCGAGCCAGTTATCGTTCTGCCGCGAGAGCCGCCGGAGCCCTCCACCTTCGATCGCGAACACTTCGGCCGGCACGGTAGGCGTACTGGCCAGCACGGCCACCTTCCCGCCGGGACCAACGGAGAGGTCGCTCACGAATCCGCGGCCCCGGGTAAGCTGCGCGACCTTACCACCGCCCGACGGCACACTGGCCACATCGGTGACCCGGTCATCCTCGAGCAGAAAGAGGATCGAGGCGCCATCAGCCGACCACACCGGCGATAGCACATTGCGGTCGAGCGCCGGTGTCAGGACGCGGGCCGGACCGCCCGCCGCCGGCACCACCGCCACCTTCTGCCCGGCGTAATAGATCAGCTTGAGCGGGCCGCCTTGCACGTATGCCAGCTGCTTGCCATCGGGGCTCCACGAGGGTGCGCGGCCACCCCACTGGGGATCCAGGTCGGGACCCTCGAAGGTGGTGAGCTGCCGCGGCGAAGCGCCGCCGCGCGCCTCTACCAGGTAGAGATCCCAGTTGTTGGTTCGGTCGAACTCCGGACGGCGCTTGCTGACGAACGCGATCGAGCGGCTGTCCGGCGACCAGGCAGGCGCCCCTTCGTTGTAATCGCCGGGGGTGAGGAGCTCGGCCTTGCGGCTCGAAAGATCGAAGAGGTATAGATGGTCCCGCCGATGGTCGAGATAGCCGGTCTCATCCTCCTTGAACTGGAACCGGTTCAAGACGATCGGCCGTGGCGTGGTCTTGAGGGTGGTATCCGAGGCGGTCGAGTCGGGGTCGGGATCGCTGACGAGCAGGGCCAGCCGCTTGCTGTCCGGTGACCAGGCGTAGTCTGAAACCCCGCCCGGCAGATCGGTGATCCGCTCGGCTTCACCTCCCGAGCGGTCCAGCAGCCAGACCTGATCCACCTCGCGCGCATCATCCCGATCGGAGAGAAACGTCAGATAGCGCCCGTCGGCGCTCCAGCGCGGCGTGTCCTCGCTCGACTTGCTGGACGTGAGCCGCACGCTCCGGGCTCCGTCCCAGCTCGTCATCCAGACGTCACTGTCGGCTTGGTCCTCGGACGTGTCCGGCAGGGATACCGTGTAAGCCACCCAGGCCCCATCGGGCGAGAGCTGCGGATCGCTCACCTCCCGAAGGCGGTAGACATCATCCAGCTCCATCTTCCGCTGGGCCGGCGCCTGCCCCATGGCTGCCTGGGTTAGGAGAGCGCCCCAAAGAACGACCGTAGACACCATGCTCCACATGTGGATCCACCCTTCGGGCATGTAGCGGGCTGGATGGGACGCTTTAGGGCGCCTTGTAGACAGTCCCACCCTTCATCACAAATCCGACCTTACCGAAGCTTGCCAGGTCCGCCATCGCGTCGCCTTCCACCGCAATGATGTCGGCGTATTTGCCGGCCGTGATAGATCCGACCCGATCCTCCCAGGCCATCAGCTGTGCGGCCACGATCGTGGCCGACTGGATTGCCGCCATCGGCGTCATTCCATACCGGACCATGTAGGGAAGCTGTTTCGCATTCCACCCGTGCGGGTAGACCCCGCTGTCGGTTCCGTAGGCGATCTTTACCCCGGCAGCCACGGCCTTGCGAAAGCCCTGTCGCTGGGCCTCCGTCGTCTCATCGTTCTTGCGGAGGAACTCGGCCGGCCACTTCTGCTCCCGGCCCACGCTTGCGATGTAATCGCCGTTGTAGATGTCGGCTACGAGGTAGGTACCCCGTTCCTTCATCAGCGCTATGGCCTGGTCGTCCATCAGCGAGCCGTGCTCGATCGAGCGAACACCCGCTCGCACGGCGTTCTTGATCCCCTCTGCGCCATGGGCGTGCGCGGCGACGAAGGTGCCATACTGCGCTGCCTGGTCCACCGCGGCCTTGATCTCCTCCTCGGTGAACTCGGAGACCCCCGGTTTGGTCCCCCGGGTCAGCACCGCCCCGGTCGCCAGGATCTTGATGAAGTCGGCGCCACCGTTGAGCAACGCCCGAACCCTCTGGCGCACTTCAGGCACCGAGTTGGCCACCCCGAAACGGAAGTCCGGGGGGAGAACCACGTCGGCAGCCATCCCGGTCACTTCACCGGCTCCCGTCGAAACGGTGACGTAGGCACCGGCGACGGCCATTCGAGGCCCTATGACCGTGCCATCGTTGATGGCATCCCGGAGCGCAGCGTCGACGAACGCGCGATAGGTGCCGATGTCCCGCACGGTGGTGAAGCCCGCCAGGAGCGTCGCCCGGGCATTGCGCACGCCGCTGAACGCCTCCTGCGGACCGGAGCGCTCCAAGGGTGCCAGAGGAGGGCCGGTAATGTCGCCGATCAGGTGCGCGTGACAGTCGATGAGACCCGGCACGACGGTGTAGCGGGTAAGGTCGATCACCCGCGCGCCGGCTGGAATTCTGGCCGAGCCGGGCTGCACCGATTCGATTCGCTCACCCCTCACCAGCACCAGTTGATCCCGGCGCACTTCCCCTTTTTCCGCGTCCACCAGGCGGCCGGCACGAATGGCCGTCATTTCCTGGGCGGCAACCGCCGAGACGGGAGCGACGGTCGCGAGCGCCATCACGGCGAGCCGTGAGGTGAATCGCGTCATGGAAACTCCGGGGATATTGAATGAAAGTAAAACCCCGCGGGGAGAGGCTGACCCGCGGGTGTGCGCAATATATCGCTGGACTTCTTGGAGGGCGAACCTACTCCTTGGGCTTGTTTACCTCGACCTTGGGCAAGGTCACTTCCTTCTTCTCGGTTCCGACCGTGGGGACGGTGATCGTGTCCTTCACGGTGCCGGTCTCAATGCTCGGCGTGTTCACCGTGTCCGTTTCGGTACCGATAACCGGCTTCTGAACTTCGTACTGCCCTTCACCCGTCTTCTTGCAGGCGCTGAGCGTTGTTAGCGCAGCCACCGCGACGACCAGCGTGAGCTTGTTCACGAGCGACCTCCACAGGAGAGACCACACAGTAGTAGAAAATCCGTGCTGAAAGTTTTGCCTAATCCCTCTCCCGGGGCGGTGTTGCGGATCACTTCCATACTGCTCGGACCGGCCGGGGGGGGGGTCTGAGGGGTGTTGTGAGGAGTTATCCTCAAAAAATGTAGACGATGTTGACAGGATTGTTCGTAAGTCATTCTGTAACAATATCCTTTACAATGGGGCGTGCCAATAAATTTGATAGCGACTGGGCTCACCGCGACCCCTCGTGACTCCAGGTAGACTGCACTGTATTGCATCACTCAACCCTGACCGTGAGGTGCTCGTGATTGATTCTCTCCGATCTGCTGCTTTCGCCCTAGTCCTCGCCACCGCCGCCGGCACCGGATTGGCCGGGTGCGCCCGTAATGCGCAGCGCGGTCTGGTGATCGGTGCCGCGGGGGGAGCGGTGGCCGGTGGCATCATCGGCGCGGTGGCCGGCTCGACCGCAAAGGGGGCCATCATCGGTGCTGCCGTAGGTGGCGCCGCCGGTGCCATCATCGGCGATCAAATGGACCGCCAGGCAGCGGAGTTGAAGCAGAATGTAAAGGGTGCCAAGGTCGAGCGCGTCGGAGAAGGAATTCAGGTGACCTTCGCGTCCGGCCTGCTCTATGACTTCGATTCCGACGCGGTGAAGGCCGAGTCGAAAACGAACTTGCGAGAATTGGCAAACAGCCTCGGCAAGTACCCCGATTCCGATCTGCTCATCCTGGGCCACACGGACAGCGTGGGAACCGCGGAGTACAACAAGCGTTTGTCGGTGAAGCGGGCGGATGCGGCCGCCGAGTATCTCATTTCCCAGGGCGTGCGCCGCTCTCGGGTTGGCACGGGCGGACTGGGTGAGGAGGAGCCGGTCGCCTCCAACGACACCGAGTCCGGCCGGGGCCAGAACCGCCGAGTCGAGGTGGCTATCTACGCCAGCGAGAAGCAGCGGAATGAGGCCAGGCGGAAGGCCGGCGGGTAAACAGCGGGGCAGCGGGGCAGCATGCTGCCCCGCCGTCAGCCTAGTTCTGCACCAGAATCAAGTACTTCGACGGAGACCAGAACTCCTCGGGTGCTACGATCTCGACCACGCCCTTCACCTCGCCCTTCGGGTTCACGTCTCCAGACAGGTATTCCGGGCTCTGGCGGGACACAATTTTGTATTTCTTGTCGATCCGGGGCAGCGCGATTGAAAGCGTCTGGGTCTTGTCGATCGCGGTGAACGCCGCTGGATTCAGGTTACGGGCGGGCTCGAGCCGGGTGCCTCCGAACACGAGGAACTTGGAGCCTTCCTTGGTGACGACCCCATTCTTGATCAGCTCATCCCTGGTCCCAACCGCATAGTAGACCGTGTTCTTGTAGGTGATCAGGCTGGCGACGGATCCTCTGAGCGAGTTTCTCTCCTTGCCCAGCGTGTCGACCTGCCCGGCCAGCAACGCGATCTGGTTCCTTTGGTCCGCGATGATCGCCTCATTTTCCTCCCGCTGCTGCTCCGCGGCGGTCTTGAGGTCCTCGATGGTCTTCTTGTAGGTCGCGATCTGGGCCAGAAGCCTGGCGTTTCGGATTCTCGCGTTCTTGGCGCGGGTCTCGGTGGCCGTCAGCTTGGCTTCGCTCTCGTTGAGGCGCGCGATGACCTGCTGAATCCGAGCCAGCGTCGCCTTGCGCTCCTCACGATCCTGGATGGCGCCCGGAAGGCCGGGGTCGGCGCCGTCGGAAGTGAGGGCCACGGTCTTGGCCTTGGCCAGCTCGCTGTTCAGGTCACTTACGAACCGGGTCGTTTCCAGCACCTCGGTCAGCAGGCTGTCCTTCTGCGCCTCTGCCGCCCGGGCCTCGGCCAGGGCCCTGGTCAGCTCCGATTGCCGCCGATCGCATCCGGTGACGGTCATGGCGATCAACAAGATCAGGCCAGCGTACCTCATCTGGATCCTTTCGCATCTTTTTGACAGTAGGTGACTTACAAAGCTTCAGGACAGCGGGAACGGCGCCCGGGCAAAGGACGTTTAGTCCCCTTCAGGAGGAGTATCGGCAGGTGCCAGCCAAAACTGTGCTTCGTGGGTTGGCGGGTATTTCAGTCGTCGTCGTCGCCCTGCCCGCCACCCTTGTTCTTCTTATCCCGCTCGAGCGCGGTCAGGACGAAGGTGGCGTTGAGCGCTGAGGCCGTTGCCACCCGAGCCTGGACTTGGAGAGTGCCGGTGCTGGTACCGAGGCGGACCTCGGCCGCTGCGAGACCTTCGCTGTCGGTCGTCGCCTCTCGGTCGACCTCTGCATCAGGGACGTCGTTGGTGAACTGAAATACGACCGAAACCCCAGAGATGGGCCGGGAGCTCGCATTGGTGAGCTTCACGACCAGTGGGTCGTCCAGCCTGCTGCCCACGGTCCCCTGTTGCCCATCTCCCGACCACGCCCGCAGGGCGGCAGGGGAGCTGTCATCGGGAAGCGTGAGGTCCCCGCCACATCCGGTGAGGGCGGCGGCAAGAACGATCGAGAACAGTCGGGAGGGGATGCACATAGGTATCCATCCTGCTGCAAGACCTTGCATCGCAATGGTATGGACAAACATACGCCGACGACACCAGGCCCGAAAGGATATGGCTCACATACTCCGCATCCGGCGGCCGGTCACCCGGGCAATCAGCCAGCGGGGGGTAAAACGAAGCAGGAGGACGATGAACTTGTAGCGAATGCTGGGCACGCACACGACCGGCCAGCCCCGCTCGAGCGCTGCCAGCGACGTGTCGACGACGCTGGTGGCCGACAACCACATCCAGCCTGGGATATCGGCGGCGTTCACCCCCATCCGCCGGTGGAATTCGGAGTGGGTGAAGCCGGGACACAGCGCCTGTACCCGGACCCCGGTACCCGCGAGCTCCGCGGCCAGGCCCTCGCTGAAGGCCCTCAAGTACGCCTTGGTGGCGCAGTAGTTCACGTTGTTGGCGGAGGACAGGAACGAGGCCACCGAGGAGACGTTCACGATCGCCCCCCGCTGGTTCTTGAGCAACACGGGGAGCGCGGCCTGGGTTAGACGCATTGGCGCCATGGTATGAAGCTGAAGCATGGCTTCCTGGCGCGCTGGACTCGCATCGGCCAGCGAGTCCCGAGTCCCGAAACCGGCGTTGTTCACCAGGACGGCAAGGTTGGGAGATCGCGCGAGCGTCTCTGCCAGGAGGCTCACGTCGGTATCGATCGTGAGGTCGGCGGGAAAGACCTCCACCCCCACTCCGTACGCCTGTTCGAGCTCCTGCTTGAGCGCTTGCAGGCGATTGCCGTCTCGGGCCACCAGCAGCAAATCATGCCCCCGCGCAGCAAACCGCTCGCAGAATACCTTGCCGATCCCGGCCGAGGCTCCGGTTACTACCGCGAGTGGACGGACGTCGTTCACGCCTGGAGACCGCTGCGAGCTGCCGGCTCGAACGGACGGGGCGTCACTGGCGCCGAGGACACCGAACCCAGTGAGCGCAGCCTTCGGGCCGCCTCGAGGAGGATGTCGTCTGTCTTGCAGAAGACGAACCGCACCAGGGAATGCCCTCCCCCATCGCGGAAGAAGCTCGAGCCCGGCACCGGAGTTACCCCAATCTCACGTGAGAGCCAAACCGCGAACTCGGTATCCGAGAGCGCTGGACCCGAGCCGGCCGGGGTCGAGAGGCTGGAGAAGTCTGAGAGGATGTAGTACGCCCCCTCGGGAGGAGTGCAGGCAAATCCTGATTCGATCAATGCCCCATAGAGCAGGTCGCGCCGGGCTCGGTAGGCGGCGGCGAGCGCGTCATAGAACATCCGATCCAACCCATCGAGCGCGGCCGCTACTCCCTCTTGGAGCGGGGCGGGCGCGCCAACGGTCAGGAAGTCATGGACTTTCCGGATGGCGTCGGTGAGCCCCGCCGGGGCCAGGATCCAGCCGATGCGCCAACCGGTGACGCTGAACGTCTTCGAGGCACCGCTGATAGTCACCGTGCGGTCCCGCATCCCCGGGAACGTGGCGAGCGGCAGGTGCTCGCCCTCGAACCGGATGTGCTCGTAAATCTCGTCGGTGACGGCCAGGACGTCGTACCGCACGCACAGATCACGGATCGCCTCCAGCTCGGCCCGGGAGAGCACCCGTCCCGCGGGATTGCTCGGTGTGTTGACGATGATGGCACGAGTCCTGGGGGAAAACGCTGCACCCAATCGCTCCAGGTCGAGCGGCCGGCCGGGCTCGAGCGGGACGTACACCGGCTTGGCGTCGGCCAGGATCGTGTCCGGGCCATAGTTCTCGTAGAATGGCTCGAAGACGATCACCTCATCGCCAGAATCCACCACGGCCAACAGCGTGGCGATCATCGCCTCGGTGGCCCCACACGTGACCGTGATCTCTCGCTCGGGATCCATCTCGAGCCCGTACCACGCGTGGTATTTCCGAGCCAGCGCCTCCCGGAGCCGCTGTGCTCCCCAGGTGATGGCGTACTGGTTGATGTCGTCGTGAATGGCCCGCGCGGCCGCGTCCTTCAGCATCTCGGGCGCGGGGAAGTTTGGAAAGCCCTGGGCGAGGTTGATCGAGCCGTACTCGCGGGCCAGGCGGGTCATGCCTCGAATGACCGACTCGCGGAAACCATGAGTACGTCGGGCGGTATGCAACGGCGGCTCCGCTTCTGGGGATGCCCGCGGCAATGGGCGTGTTAAGACTATACCGGCTTGCGTCCTGCGGAAATCGGCAAGGAGTCATTGCGAGGGCGCTTGGCGCCCCGAAGCAATCCAGCCGCCGGGACTGCGGAGCTGCGGGATCGCCACGCGGGCCTGCGGCCGCGCTCGCGATGACTGGCTCCCTTCAGTTGGCCCGATCGTTGCCTTAGACTCGCTCTATGACCGACTCCAGCTACCCCCCGCTCTCTATCGTAGACCTCCACAGTCATCTCGTGCCCGGTGTGGACGACGGTACCAGCACGGTGGCCGAGTCGCTCACCGCCCTGGCTGGACTCTATCAGGAAGGGGTCCGGGCGGTGGTGACCACGCCGCATCTCCTTGTCCCGCACCTCGGCAGCGAGGCGGCCATCGACAGGGAGCTGGGCCTGCACCGTCGGGCATTCGACGAGCTGTCAGCCGCCTGGACGGACCACGACGACCTGCCCTCGATCGCGCTCGGGCAGGAGATCTGGGCGCCCGACGCGGCCGCCGTGCGGCGAGTCGTGAGCCGGAGCGACATCGGATTGGCGAGCGGCAGGTTTCTGCTGGTGGAGTTCGGTTTTGATCTTCTGGGCAACCACAACGACGTGGTACGTACGGTTCACTGGGCGGGACGGCAGATCGTCATCGCACATCCGGAGCGGTACCGCTATCTCGAGGGCCACAATCCTCTCGAGGTGATGCGAACCTGGCAAGAGCTCGGGGCCCTGCTGCAAGTCAACGTGGGAAGCCTCACCGGCCACTACAACCGTTCGAGCCCCGGATCGGAGCGCCTGGCCTGGCAGATGATCGAGCAGGGTCTGGTGGATGTTCTTGCCACCGATCACCACGGTCCCCGGCGGTCTGGAGTCTCCCCTCGCGAAGCCCTCGATACGCTGATCGCCCGCGGCGAGCGGGCGCTGGCCGAACGGGCGATGGCGGAAACCCCGGGGTTGATCGTGCGGAATGAGGTCGTCGGCTCACGTCTCCCGCGGTAGTGCGCTCGTCCCGATCGCTTGAAGCAGCAGAGCGGTCGGACCCGGCGAGGTGGCACCCCCGGCAGCGACGGCGGCCTCGATCTGCTCCTTGATCCGGCGCCGGAGCGCGCCGTACGCCTGGCTGGAGGCCGGATCTTCGAATGCGATAGCCGTGCCTCTCACCTTGTAGGCGCCCGCCTGAGCATCCAGTACACCCAGAATACTATCGACGGCGACGACCAGCGATCCGCTGACGAGCTCCAGCGTGGGCGTCTCCTTGCGGAGAGGCCGCTCGTGCCACTCCAGCACATCTTTCGGAGTCCAGCGATGGAGCTTGGAAAGCTGATTCACTGAGTCCTGAAACGCCTCCTCGATAGCCGCCTGCTGCTGCCGGTAGACCCGGATGAAGTTCACGGCTCCCGCCAGGCTCAGCCTGGTCTCGGTCACACCGCCACCTGGACTGAGCCGACCCCGCGCGAACAGTCGATTGAGCCGAGCCACTCGCATCCCAGCTCCGAGCTTCGCGCTGACCTCATCGCTGGCGGTCTCATACCCGTGGAGAAGGGCATGGACCGTGTTGGCCTTCGCCGGCTTCGAGGCCAGGCCAGCCGGCTGCAATGCCGAACGCAGAGCCTTGGTGCGAAGCCTCGGCGCTCGGGGAAGAGCTGGCGCCACCTCTTCGGCCGGAGCGGGCAAGGCGATCGTGTGGGACGCCGGCTCCGCCGTCACGGGCCACACGGTTCTGCTGCTGGCAAGTGAGACGAGCTCAAGGACGTCAGCCCCTCTCTCGGCCCTAGCCGCCGCTGGCTCCCGATGCCGCGTGATGGCCACCGCCCGCCCCTGCCCGGCCCACGGCGGACGCGGACCGGAGGAGGCGAGCTGGATGCCAAGGACCAGTAACAGGGCGGAAAGACCGAGTCCCATCGGGCGCTTCCAGCGATGCCGCACGCTTCCGGTTGCGGGCTCCCCATCCAATGAGGACATCTCGGCCGCTTGGCCCGTCAGCCCGGCGGGGATTAGTCCCCATGCCTTGCGGGCGGGCCGCGCCATGGGCTCGTCCCTCTGTCCCGCTACGATCGCTTTGTACTGGGGGTGAAGCGTGATCGAGATCCACTTCGCGGTGGCCCGATGATAGATGCGTGAACGCGAGTCCACATCGCCGTCGCGAATGGCTATGGCCAGATCGTCTCCGGTCCGGTAGAGCTCTTCCTTGCCTGGCCTGAGTTCGACGAGATACATGGGACACACTCGATTTGGTTCACGAGCCCTGACGCGGGAGACGGCGGGGCCCTCGGTAGAGGAGGAAGCTGGACGCTGTCCGGTTACTGGTGTCGCGATTCTGATGAGCCAGATCCGTGCTTATTTGAGTCGGACCGCCGGTTCGGCCTTGGCCCTGCTCCATCGGCGCTTACTAACCTCAAACGCGGTAACGTATTACCAATACTCAGTGCGCCAGGGCACGGTCCTGATTGGGTCTTGGAGCGTGGGCATCGCCTCCCCT
Source organism: uncultured Gemmatimonadaceae bacterium (assembly GCA_964487785.1). Taxonomy (GTDB): domain Bacteria; phylum Gemmatimonadota; class Gemmatimonadetes; order Gemmatimonadales; family GWC2-71-9; genus CAVVWJ01. The sequence continues at coordinate 31,483 of CAZASU010000003.1, forward strand.
CGTCGCCAGGGTACGAGGTGCGTTTTTCGACCGTCGGTGGTGTAATGCAAGATGTTTCCTTCCTCCGCTCGATCGATTAGAGTGCGGGACGTCCCCGTTTTGGACCGGCAGGTCCCAAACGCCATTTTGCCCGATTTCAGCGAGAACTCGCCCCCTGCCGGGTGGCGATGGGAGGGTTCATGATCACACAGCACAGCAAAAGCAACGATCCGACTAACGCCTGGTCCGAAGACGGCGGGCGGAGAGGGCCCGGCGCCGGGTCTCTGCTCATGGCCGCGCTTCTCGGGGTGGGCGTTGGCCTGCTCGCCGCGCCACAGCCCGGAACCAAGACCCGCAAGCTCCTCCTCAAGCGTCTCGCTGCTCTCGGTGAGGGCATGGGGGAGGGGCTGGAAGACGTTCAAGAGGTGAGCAGTAAGGCACGTAAGCGGGTCAAACAACGGCTGGAGAAGTTGCGCGAGGACGCCGGAGACGAATGGGAGGATGTGGAAGGTCGCTGGAAGAAGGCCAAGCACCGGATACGGGACCTGGAATTCGGAGAGGAAGAGGACTCGGGGTCGTTCGGCAAGCTGCTCGCCCTGGCCGCCGGACTGGCGGCAACATACTTCCTGACGAGTGAGCGAACCGCCACCGCGCGCGACCGGGTGCAGGATGTGGCCGCGGATGTCGGACGCCGTGCCACCGACCAGTGGGACCGGTTCCAGCGTGGCGGAACGCGTGGCCGGCGGGAGAGCAACGAGGGTCGATCCGAAACCCGTGCCGGCTCCTCACCGTCTGATGAGGCCCCCCAGGCAAGCTGAGGCGGCGGTTTTCGGCCTGCCAGTGAACGGCCCCGGGATGCGGGGCCGTTTCTTTATCCATAGCCGAGGGGCATGATCGACTGGCACAGACCCATCGAGTGGCTGGCGCAAGGCGAGCGGAGGTGGCGCCGCCTCGGGTTACTAATGCTGGGACTCGGGCTGACCTTCGTCCTGGTGCTGATCTCGTGGGTGGGCACCTGCGGCTTTTATGGTTGCCCCTCGACCGCCCAGATTCAGGCGTTCCGGCCAAGCGAAGGTAGCCGGGTCCTGGACCGCTCGGGCAAGCTGATCGGGCGGCTCACCTATGTGCGCCGCATCAACGTGCCGGTCAATAGCGTACCCCGATCGGTTCGCGCTGCCTTCGTCGCCACCGAGGATCGCCGTTTCTACTATCACGGCGGCGTCGATTGGCGAAGTGCCGGTCGCGCGCTGGTTCGGAATCTCTCCGAGATCAGCGTACGCGAAGGATTCAGCACCATCACCATGCAGCTAGTGCGTAATGCGTTCCTGCCCCACCTCTCGAACGAGCGCAGCCTCCGGCGGAAGCTCATCGAGCTGGAGCTGGCGCGGCGCCTGGAACGTACCCTCACCAAGCAGCAAATTCTCGAGACGTATCTCAACATCATCTATCTCGGAAACGGGACCTACGGCGTCGAGGCCGCCAGTCGTGATCTGTTCGGCAAGAGCGTCGGCCGGCTCTCGCTGGCGGAGGCAGCGACGCTGGCCGGTCTGGCGAAAGGTCCATCGTTGTACGCCCCTCGACGCCATCCGGATAGAGCGCGGGCGCGGCGCGACCTGGTCCTGTCACTCATGGCGCAGGAGGGCTACATCACGTCCGAGCTGGCGGCGCGCACCCGGCAAGAGCCTCTCCGACTGGCTCGGGCGGAATGGCGCCCACCCCAGAATCAATCGTACGCACTCGACCCCATTCGCCAGGCAGTCGATTCGGTGCTGGGCCGCGACGCCGCAACCGCTGGAGACCTCGTCGTTCACTCGACGCTCGACGCTGAAGCCCAGCAAGCGGCCGAGCGCGCAGTCCGAATACAGGGAGCCGCCATCCAGCGGCAGGCTTTGCGCTCTCGCTCCAAGGCGGAGATCGAGGGCGCAGTGGTTGCGTTGGATCCGCGCACCGGTGAGATCCGAGCCCTGGTCGGCGGACGGCGGTCGGTTCGCCGCGGCTTCAACCGAGCGCTGGCTGCCCGGCGGCAGCCGGGATCGGCCTTCAAGCCGTTCGTCTACGCGGCAGCGCTCGCTGCCGGCTACAGCCCCGCCACCATCCTCGATGACTCGCCGGTCGAGGTCGAGGATGTCGGCAGGATCTGGCGACCGGAAAACTTCGGTGGCGAGTACGGAGGTCCGCTGACGTTGCGCAGGGCACTGATGCGCTCCGCCAATGCCGCAACCGTACGGCTGAGCCAAGCGGTAGGGGAGAAGCGGGTGGCCGCGCTCGCGCACCGATCAGGCATTCAGAGCCGAATGGACGCGGTCCCCTCCTTGGCGCTCGGCGCGCTCGAGGTAACCCCGCTGGAGCTGGTGGCCGCCTATGCGCCCTTCGCCAACGGAGGCGTCAGAGTGCAGCCCTCCATCGTGAGCCGGATCGAGGCCGCCGATGGCACTGTGCTGTGGCGAGCGCCTTCCAGGGAGGCGGAGCAGGTGCTCGGCCGCGCCGAAGCATTCCAGATCACTTCCATGCTTCAGTCGGTGGTCGATGGGGGCACCGGCCGCGTGCTCCGCCGGATGGGGGTACGCGGACCGGTGGCGGGGAAGACAGGAACCACCAACAACGGTGCCGATGTCTGGTTCATCGGCTACACCCCGACACTGGTAGCGGGCTTCTGGTTCGGATATGACTCACCCCGGCCGATCTCATCCAACGCCTCGGGGGGCCGCCTCGCGGCGCCGGCATGGGCGACGTTTTATCTGGACGGATGGCACGAGCGGTCGCCAGCCGGATCCTGGCGCCCGCCGGCCGGTTTGATCGAACGCAGCATTGATGCCTCAAACGGCGAGCTGGCCAATGAATGGTGCCCCGACACCCAGCGAGAATGGTTCAAGGCCGGTACCGAGCCGACCAGCATCTGCCGGACCCACAATGCTCCGCTCCTCGACCAGCTCGAGGAGCTCGGCCGCAGGATCGGTAAGGTATTGGAGCGGATTTTCGAGGGACTTTAGTTGCGGTCCTACAACGTCGGCGTCACCCGTGCGGAAAGAACCTTGAGCTGCCGGGGAGGCAGGTAGTGAAGCAGCTGTTGGCGGACGTCCGCTGCCTCGCGAAGTACTTTGCTGGGGTACTGCCTGCAGCTTGGAGTAGCCCTGCTACGGATGCAGCCATTGTAGCGTAAGAGCGCCGAGCGGACATCCTTGGTTCGCTTCAGATAGCCGGCGAAGACGCGGGCCCCGTGGCAGATGTTGGCTTCCACCTGAAGCAAGTCGTCGGAGTCGCAGTCGAATACGCCGGCGTGAAAGCGCATTACCTGCATCAGCCCGACTGCCCCCTTGTTGCTCACCGTCTCGGGCTCCAGCCGCGCGTTCTCCGTAATGAGCACACCGGCCAGCAGGCTGGGGGGAATGTGGAGCTCCCGGGCTTCCTTCACGATGGCCCGTGCGACGCGGTTCGCGATCTCCGGCCCTGTCCGACGCCGGAAGATCTGGGCGAGCGGAAGGTGATCGTAACGGCTGACTACCTCGCCTTCCAGCGTGGCGCTGTCCACCTGAACCGTCGGCACCGCCGTCGCGTGTGGCGCCAGGATGCCGGCAAACGGCGACGAGTCGAGTTGCGCCGTTGGCGTCAACAGCAACGCGCCGGCGAACCCCGCGGCGGCCAGGAACGTCACGAACGGCCGGCTGGGTGTCCGAAGCGGACGGAGGAAAGCGGAACTGGGTCTGTTCATGGTGCGGTCCAGGTATGCAAAATCCGGGCACAGTAGACTACGGGAACCCAGACGGAACAATTCATCTTCTGTGCATCAAATGACTTAGCCGTCTGCAGCGGATGACATCACGGGCGATGTGCGGGGTCAAACGGGAGAGCGGGATGCGGACCCGGCAGGAGGATCTGCCAGAGGTGGGGCGAGCCGCGGTGCCGTGGTGGCGGGGATCAGTCGGGCTGCATAGACCGCAAGAGCTTCATCATGGCCAAGTCATAGGGATCCGGCGAGGCATCGTCTTCCGCAATGTCATAGTTCTGCTGTGGGGTCTCCAGGATGAGCGGTATTCCCGCAGTGCGCCGGTCGCGGAGCAGCCACTGGAAAGACTGGCGGCCGATCTTTCCGTCACCAATCAGCACGTGCCGGTCCTTGTTGGAGCCGAGTGCGCCCTCGCTGTCATTCAGATGAAAGAAGGAGGGCGCCATACCGGTGGCTTCCTCAAACTCGTCGAGCACCCGAGTGAGGTCCCGGTCTGAGCGCGTGATGTCATGTCCCGACGCGAGGAGGTGGCAGGTGTCGAGGCCATAGCCGGTACGAGGGCGGAGGCGAGCCGGCACGGAATGAAGGATCGCTCCCACTTCCGCGGCGGTCCGGCCGAGCGTCATGCCGGCGCCGGCGGTGTTCTCCACCAGGACCCGAGTGCCCCCCTCGACCGCCTCGAGCGCATCCGTGATGGCGCTCGCCACCCGCTCCGCCGCGGCTGCCCGGTCGCCGGAAGTCGCCGCACCCGGATGAAAGCAGACGCTTCCCACGCCTAAAGCAGTCGACCGCTCCAGCTCCTTGCGCAGGCCGGCGCGGGCGCGGGCCAGCTTGGTTTCGTCCTCCGTAGCCGTATTGAGCACATACGCCCCGTGCACCACCACGTGCTCCGGAGCGATTTTCGCCTGGGTCAATGCCGCCCGAAAGCGCTCGATGCGCTCCGGCCGTATGGACGCCTTGTCGCCATAGTATTGCGGTGGCGCGGTGAAGATCTGCAGGGCCCGCATTCCGGCATTGCCCGCCCGGAGAGCCGCCATGTGGATCCCGCCATTCGCCACCGTGTGTGCCCCAATGAACTGGTCCACCAGCATCTCCTTTCCCGGCCGCATTCGTGACGGTCGCCACAGACGACAGGGAGCAAAACCGCGATTATGCAGTAATTAGGAGCGCTACTTCAGAGGAGGTTAACGTGGCCAGGGACAAGAACGAAGCCGTCAACAGCTACATCACCGACATGCTCGCGCTCGAGGATCACATCGAGAAGGCCCTCCGGGGACAGCTGGAGGACCTGGAGGACTATCCCGAGGTGGTCCGCGAGCTCAAGCCGATTCACCAGAAGATCGAGCACCACATCTCTGACCTCAGGAAACTGAGTGAGCGGCGAACGGCGAGCGGTCCGGCGGACATCATCAAGCGGGCGGGCTCGGCGGTGCTGGGACTCGGGGCCGCGGCCATCGACCTGGTGCGCCGCGAGGGGCTACCGAAGAATCTGCGGGATGACTACACGGCCTTCAGTCTGGCCACGATCGGGTACGTGATGCTCTACACCACCGGACTGGGACTCGATGATCGGGAGGTGGCTGAGCTCGCCAAACAGCACTTCGCGGACTACGCCGAAGCCGTCACCCGGCTACACAACATCATACCGGCGGCGGTGATTCGGTTCCTCAAGGAAGACGGCTTACCGGTACGCGAGGACGTGCTGCCCGAGATCAGCCGGGCAATAGAGGCGGTGTGGAACTCGGAGTCAGCTCAGGCGCCACGGGCTGAAGAGGTATCGATCGGCCCGCGCCGTTAGTGCGCTGACCGTTCCTCTCGCCATTTGCCCGATCGGGGTGATGCCGGCAAAAGAATAACCGTGCCGGCATCACGTTCAGCGGCTCGAAGTCCTGGCGCACCAGGCCAAAGACCTGCTGAAGGTACGGCAGCACGGTGCGGGTGAACTGATAGACCAGAAACGCGCCGGTGGGGTGTAGCATCGAATGGGTCTTACGAAGGATGGTCTCCCGCACATGGGGCGGCATGGTCGTGTATGGGATACCGGAGATCACGTAGTCGGCCTGACGCAGGTTCAGGCGTGCCAACGCGGCATCGGCGTCGGCCGCCGAGCCGTGAACGACATGCAGCCGTTCGTCCCGCACCCTACCCCGCAGAAACCGGACAAAGTCGGCGTTCGTCTCCAGCGCAATGAGCACCGCGTCCGGCCTCATCCGCCGGAGGATCTCGGTGGTGAAGGTGCCGACCCCGGGCCCGTATTCCAGAAATACCCGAGCCCGGGCCCAGTCAACTTCACTCAGCACCTTGTTGACGAGAAAGCGGGAGCTGGGGATCAAGCTACCAAGCATCTTCGGATGCTTGATGAAGTTGCGACTGAAGAGCAGGATCTGCGCCGAACGCGAGGTGTGCTGTGCGGGCACGGTGAGAGGTCTGCCTTTCACGAAAAGTCTTGCCCGACCCAACTGCCCGGCGCCGGACTCAGCCGGCGCCGGCGGGCGGATGAAGTGTGCGACGCGCCCGGAAGGAAACTAGTGGTTCTTAGCAGTGTCCCTCTTCAGATCGCCTTCCTTGCTGACGGTATCCGCCCGGATCGTGGTGTCACTGGTGATGATCGTGGTGTCCTGGGTCGACCGGGTGGTGACGGTCGTATCGACCGATTCGGTCCGGCCTGAGTCCTGGCCGCGCCGGCTGTCACACGCGCTCAGCCCGACCACAAGCGCTAATCCTGCCAACAGCGTCTTCATTTGCCCCCCTCGATGAGTTTGCTCCTGCCCAGACTTGGGCCATGCTTCCCGAGTCCGCCCTGTCGGACGGACTCAGATGGTGCAACCCAGCCGGCAACCGCCGCAGTGATTTGTCTCACCATTGTTTCCGTTGGTCGGTACCCGAGGGGCCCGCAAGTTTAGCCCGGAACCGGCGTCCCTGCAACGGTATACTCTCGAACGACCGGCCATTTCTCAATCCTCTACCCAACGGGTCAGCTCCGCCGCGGGCTTCCGGCGCCGGGGCGGATCCAGTTCGGCCGGATAACCGAGCGAGATAAGGCCTACCACCCGGAACCCCTCTGGAACTCCAGTCAGCTCAACCAGCTCCGGGTCCCGCATCACGCCACCGGATTTAAGGTAGGTACCCAGGCCCAAAGATTCCGCCGCGATCATGAGGTTGGCAACGGCCATCATCGTCGCGGCGTAGTCCTCCTCACGGGTAATCTCATCCGGATTGACCGCCGCCATTGCCACGATATAAACCGGGATCTCCCGAGCCTCCCGCCGTACCTTGTCGGCGCCGGCCAGGGCCTCTGGTGTGGCAGGATCGGAAAACCGCTTGAGCCGGTGCTTCGCCTGGATCTCGGCGAACCGGTCCTTGGCCCGGCCGGTGAGCACCGTGAAGCGCCAGGGCTCGGTGAGCTTGTGGTTCGGGGCGCGCACCGCACTGTCGAGCAGCCGCTCGACGACCTCACGCGGCACCGGGTCGGATCGAAAACGGCGCACCGACGTGCGCTGATTGATCGCGGTGATGGCATCCATGAATTGAATCTACCCCTGGAACGGCAAGTGCCGGAGGGCTAATTCCGATTGCGATACAGCCGTGCCACATAGTTCAGCGCCACGACATCGTAGACTGCGTGAGCCACGATCGGCGCGGTCAGGCTGCCCTGAAACAGAAACAGACCTCCGAGATACAGTCCCGCCAAACCGGCCAGGAGGGCATAGGCCGGGGTGATGAAGTGAGCCAGGCCGAACGCGGCACTGGCAACCACCAGCGCCCCCCCTTCCGGCAGCACACGAGCGAGCCCGACCTGCACCACGCCGCGAAAGAGAACCTCTTCGGCAACTCCGGCTAGAGCGGCCAGCAGGGCCAGCTCCACCAGAGAACGCGGGGCCAGCAGCGGCCCGAGCTGCTCGACAACCAGCGCCACCAGGCGGCGCATGGATTTCGCGCTGGTGCGCAGAGTCCAGCGGAGCCCCAGCAGCAGCGGCACCGCCGCCACGATCCCGGTCCCGAAGGCGGCGGGAGCAGGCTGGAGCTGATCCAGTGGCGAGATGTCGAGCCAGCGTCCCGCGCCCCACGCCAGCAGCAGCAGTCCCGCCTCTCCGGCAATGGCGAGTCGAAGAAAGCCCGAGCCCTCTGAGAGGGATGAGCCCCCGTGAGGAGTGGCTACTTGGCCCGCTCGAGATACACGCCATCACGAGGATTCACCCGCACCCGATCCCCCTCGCTGATGAACTCGGGAACCTGGATTGTCACGCCGTTGCTCAATTTGGCGGGTTTGGTGCTCGCCGTCTTCGTGGCGGTCTTCATGACCGGGGCGGTCTCGATCACCTCCAGCTCCGCCGTGGACGGCAGCTCGATCGAGATCGGCCGCCCATCCAGCCAATCCGCCTGGAAGTTGACTCCTGACTCCAGCCACTGCGCCTGATCTCCCGCGGTTTCCAGGTCGAGCGTGTATTGCTCGTAGGTTTCCGCGTCCATGACGTGGACCCCGTTCACGTCACGGTAGAGGACCTGCAGGCGCTTGGTATCCAGCCGGGCCTCATCCACGAACTCGGTGGCGCTGAATCGGTGCTCGAAGGTCGAGCCGGTGTGCAGATTTCTCATCCGGGCCTGGACGAAAGCCCGCAGATTTCCCGGCGTCCGGTGGGTGAACTCCATGACCCGGCAGGGCTGGCCCTGGAAGAAGATCACATGACCCCGGCGTATATCGGTGGCCTTCATTGCGTCCGAGCTCCCTCTCGATGACGGTGGGCGGGGCTCCGCCCCGTATGCACTGGAAAATACACGGCATCCAAGGCTTTGGAGTGGGCGACCCTAGACACATCAGCGGCATGCCTGTTGTTTCTACCTTTACGTAAGCTTAGCCGCATCCGCAGGCCCACATTGATGGCCGTTCAAGCGGCCCCGAGACCGACCGTATCGCCATTGGCCAACCCCGCCGATTTTGGCCTGACACGCCACGATGACGACGAGCGGCTCCGCCTGGACGCGTGGCGCCGCAACGTCGGCGCGCAGGTTGCTCTCGATCTGACAGACCCTCAGGCCACCCAGAGCGCCCCCAGCCCTGGCAGTCTGGTGGTGCTGAGCTGGAACGTCTGGATTGGCCGGGGCCGCTTGCGCGAGGTCGTCTCCCGGATTCGGAATGGAGACTACGTCGGCCTCGGCGCCGACCCTGGCATGCCGCTGGTGGTGCTCGCGCAGGAGGCCTACCGGAGCGACTCATCGATCCCACAGCATCAGAATGGGCAGTCAGGACGAGTTTTGATCGCTCAGCTGGGGCCGCCGGAAGACGTGGTGGAAACGGCGCAGGCGCTCGGCATGAACCTGCGCTACGCTCCTTCGATGCGGAACGGCTCCGATCAGAGCGACCGGGGGAATGCGATCCTCTCGACTCTGCCGCTCGAGGCCGCGCACGCGGTCGAGCTGCCGCTGGTGTTGCAACGTCGCGTAGCGGTCGCCGCCACTACGACCCTGGGCGACACCAGACTCCGGCTGGTAAGCGCTCATCTCGACCCGCGCGGCCCCCCGGGACACAAGTGGCTCGGAGCTTCAGGGCGAGCGCTGCAGGCTCAACATCTCATCGCAGCGGTCGAAGACGACACCGCCATCCTCGGTGCCGACCTCAACCTGGGTCGGGGCAGGTACGAGCGCGCCTGGCAACTGCTGGGCGAGGCGGGCTTCACCTTCGGCGTCCCGCCCTCCCTTCCCCGCTGGCGACACACCTTTCACGCCCTGCCACGGCTGGTGCTGGACTATCTCCTCGTGCGTGATCGGGGTGGTGCCATCGCTGAGGCCCGTGTGCATCGGCTCGACGAGCATCCTCAGGACCGGGGCGCACGCGTCTTTGGCTCCGACCATCATCCGCTGCTGGCGCGGATCGATCTCCAACCCTCCAGCCGAGAGTCTCAGTGAGCGAGTTGCTAGGGTTAGGATCCGATCTGTCCTGGTGGGCCTGGACCCTGATGGCTATCGGCGTCATTGCCATCATCGGAGTGTTCGGCGCCCTTTTCTTGCCCGACTGGCCCAGCGACGATTTCACGATGGGGTTCGAGGCCGATCCGGGCTCGGAGACATTCGTGGAGTGGATTTCGTGTTACCTGAACAGCCCGATCTTGCAGGGAGGTGAGGTCACCATCCTTCAGAATGGCGACGCGTTCTTTCCCGCGATGCTGGAGGCGATCCGGAAAGCCAAGGATTCGGTCAATTTCGAGGTCTACATTTTCGAGCCTGACGAGATCGGGCGCCAGTTCATGGATGCGTTCAAGGACCGGGCGCGCGCGGGGGTGGAGGTCCGGCTGCTACTCGACGGCTTCGGTGGCATCAAGATGACGAAGCGCTATCGGGCGGAGCTTCGCGAGGCGGGTGTGACTGTCGCCCGCTTCCGCCCCTTTGGGCTGCGTAGTCTGGTGCGGTTCTATAAGCGGACCCACCGGCGGGCGATCGTCATCGACGGCCGGATAGGCTTCACTGGCGGCGCGGCGGTGTCGAAGAAGTGGAAGGGTAACGTCAGCAACCCGCATGAGTGGCGTGACAGCATGACCCGCGTGATGGGGCCCATGGTCGCCGGCATCCAATCGGCCTTTGCGATCAACTGGGTCCACTGCTGCGGCGAAGTGATCGCCGGACCTCGCTTCTTCCCCACCTTCGAGCGCGGTCCTGGACCCTGCGGTCTCTCAGTGGTGAGCTCTCCATCCGACGCGATGCAGCCCATTCGCCTCCTCTTCTGGGTCAGCTTCATCAACGCGAAGCGGCGTCTCTGGATCTGCAACTCCTATTTCATTCCTGACAACCGATTACGAAATGCCGCCATCGAGCGAGCCAAGAGCGGCGTGGACGTACGGGTCCTGGTGCCAGGCAATAATACCGACGCGCTGCCGGTTCAAGCGGCCGGGCGGAGCTACTACGAGGAGCTGCTCGCGGCCGGCGTCCGGATCTTCGAGTTTCAACCCGCGATGATGCATGCCAAGACCACCGTGGTGGATGGGGCCTGGTCCATCGTGGGGTCGGCCAATCTGGACGAGCGCAGCATGGAGCTCAACGAGGAGAACGTACTGGGGATCGCGGACAAAGACTTTGCCCAGGCTATCGAGCGGGGAGTGACGGCCGACTACGCGCGATCGCGGGAGATCCTGCTGGAGGAATGGCGGAAGCGCTCGATTTTTCGCCGCGGCGTGGAGCGGGTTTGTAAGATCTTGATCGAGCAGTATTAGGACGAAGGCTATAGGCTATAGGCTATTGGCTCTTGGCTGATTACCTCTTGGCTCGTAGCTATGGTGGGGCTGCTCATGTCATAGCCCATAGCCAATAGCCTTCTCATCACACCGGCCCGTTGAACGCCGGGTCGCAGACTCGGGTTCGGAGGTCCGTTTCCTGTCCTCGGTACCAGCCCCCCCGGAACTCGAAATGCCGCTCGTCCAGGAGGCGCGTGCCAAGCGCGTCTGTTCCCCGCTGCTGAACCTGCCAGAGTAGCACCCGGGCGCCCATTTCGGCAGCCGGCTCCCAGATGTCAGGTGTCAGGGGAGGGTACAGGCCCGCAAACTCCGGCTTCAATCTGGCCTGCCGGGCTGTCGAATCCATGCCCCCTCCGGGGTCTTCAGGTTTGGCGCGGGAGTACCCGCAGGTTGGAAGGCAGAGATAATGCGCGGTTGTGCGCGACTTCACCAGGGGTTGCGAGCCCAATTCCGAATTCCACCGCAACCCCTGGGCCGCGACCGATTCAAGGCGGTGCAGCCAGCCATACGGGTCCATCGTGGTCTACAACTCTGCGTATCATGGGATGGCGGTTTCAGATGGGATAACCGCGACCAACCAACTGATGCGGTGCTGTTCGACGGACTAGTCCACGACCTCAATCTCGTTCCCGCCGCCCATGTGAGTCTCCAGCGCACCAGTCAGGTCGACACCTTCGGCCCCGAGCAGTCGGAAGAGCTCCCATTCGGCCGCACGGGCAGCGTGAATCCGCCGTCCGTTGTACATGAGGGAGATCACAAGCACGCCATCGCGCCGGCCGAGGTAGCCTGCCAGGGTGGCCACGCGATCCAGGGTGCCGGTCTTGGCGTGTACTACACCGCGCCCCATTCCATGGCGCAGCGTCCGCAGCGTGCCGACCCCATTGGCGGGAAGGAGCAGCGGAAAGCGCTCCGCCCCACGGAGTTGGGGATAGCGGGCCAGATAGAGCATCGTGGTCAACGGGCTTACCCGATCGAGCTCGCTCAGCCCGCTACCATCTACCAGGTGCACCCGGGCCTGGGGCCCGACCACATCGCGAACGTGCTGAGTAAGCAAGGCGGGACCCAACGTCTGGCTGGCCGAGGCCCACTGCAGCACCAGTTCGGCGCCAATGTTCAAGCTGCGGCGATTGATCTCCACCGCCACGCTGTCGAACGGGGCAGACTCGACTTTGGCCAGCACGGACGGAAGCGCCGGCCAGATTGCCGGGGGCGCCGTCCGGTTGATCCAGCGGATGCCGGCATGCTCGAGGGCCGCGGACCAGGCGTAGCCCAGCACGCTCACCGGGTCGTGCGCCACCGCAGAGATTCCGGCCACTCTCGAGTCGATGCCGATGGTGCCTGCCAGAGTCCAGCCGCCCTCATTGTTGGCAATCAGAGCGAGCCTGCGACGGCTGCCGCCTACGGTTGTCGCACTCATGCGCACCAACCGGTCGACACCAGCCGGGTACGCCCAGATGAAGCTGGGTGGCGAGCCGACGTCTCGACCAGGCCGGAGGTTCAGCGAGATCGTGTTCTCATGTAGTGTGACCGGCCCGACCGGAGGGGCATAGAGCTGGCCGGCGAAATCGGTCGACCAGACTGTCGGATAGCTCGATGATGCGGGCCCGGTGCGGCTGGTCAGCAGGAGCGGACCCTCGAGGATGTTGATTCCGCGCTCACGAAGCTGCCGTGCGAGCGCACGCAGATTGGGCCCTGCCCTGCCCGAGCGTTCCAATGTCGGGTCCCCGCCCAACTCCAGTTGCCAGCCGCCCTGCCAGCGTCCGGTAGCCGAATCGAGTTGGCCGCGACCGATCACACGGGTGGCAATGCGTGCCCCACCTCCCGCGCGCGCCCGGGAGAATCCCACAGTGAACACCTTGGCGGTGGAGGCCGGAATCAGCTCCTGATGAGGATGCAGACTCCAGAGGACCCTACCATCCATCGAGCCGATGGCGATGCCCCACTGCCCATCGCCAGTGCGCGCGGAGGTGCGGCGGAACCAGTCCTCCACTCGGGCCAGCTCTCCGGCGGTCAGTGTCTGGGCGGCAACGATCCCGGCGGGTTTGAGACCGCTCAGGGAAATAGCGAAGACCAGCGTCGTGATCAGACGTTGGTGCATGGAGCAGCTCGATTCGGCTGACGGTATGACTGCTCTTATGTAAACGGGACGCCTAAAATAAGAGCAATCGCTGAGCCACTAACCAAGTGACGTAAACCCAACGAGTTAGTGAGTTTCAACCGGCAGAATGACGGGCATTTCGCGGGGGTCGGTGAAGTCACGCAAGACTAGAGCCGGACTAGCGTTACATGCTCGACTCGTGGATCTTGCTGCCCTATGCGCATCGCAGTCGTTTTTGACACCCCGTACTCGGGCTGGGATCATCCCGAGCACGAGCTCCAGATGGAGAAGGACATCGCCGCCTGGAAGACGGACGAGCCCGACATGGAGTATCAGATCGCGCACGCACTCCATGAGCGCGGCCACGAGATCCAGCTCATCGGCGTGCGCGACGATTTGCAGTACCTGGTCCGGTGCCTTTCTGAGTGGAAGCCGGATCTGGTGTTCAATGGCGCCGAGGCCTTCAAGGGCAACGAGGCGCTGGAATACCTGCTCCCCGGGCTGCTCGAGGCAGAGGGGTACCGCTACACCGGCGCTCCACCGCTGGCGCTCCAGGTCACCCGCAACAAGGCCATCAGCAAGATGGTTCTGGCCTATGTCGGAATCCGGGTGCCCGGCTTCACTTCGTACCGTCTGCAGGAGAAGGTCGAGGCCACTCCCGACCTGAGGTTTCCCCTCTTCGTAAAGCCGCTGCAGGCAGATGGCTCAGCCGGGATCGCTCAGGCCTCCGTGGTGCAGGACGTTGCCTCCCTGGCCGACCGGGTCACCTTCATTCAGGAACGGTTCGGCCAGGGAGCCATCGCCGAGGAGTTCGTGGACGGAAGGGAGCTGTACGTCGGCGTCATCGGCAACGATGACTCGCTCGAGATCCTGCCGATAATCGAGATGGTGTTCGACAAGCGAAAGACCCGCCCCGAGGAGCGGATAGCCACCCAGTTTGCCAAGTGGGACGAGGCCTACCGGGAGCGCAAGGGAATCCGCAACGTGGTGGCTCGCCCGATCTCCAAGGCGGCGCGCGCCCGGATCGAGGAGACCTGTCGAACCGCCTGCCGAGCTCTCTGGCTCCGGGACTACGCCCGGCTCGACCTTCGTCTCGCGCCCGACGGGCAGGTTTGGGTTCTCGAAGCCAACGCCAACCCCTTCATCAGCTACGGTCACGATATGGCCAATGCGGCCGCGAAGGCGGGGATGGAATACTACGATTTCATCCAACGCATCGTGGATGCGGCGATCGCGCGGTATGAGCGCTCGTAGGCGCCGGCCTTCAACCTGGCCCCGCGACCAGCGGTGTGTCTGCGGTAATATCGTGCAGCGTTACCGGGACTTCTGCTCTGCCTGTGGCCGGGCTCAGCGATGGAATGACCTCGGCGGGGTCACCGGCGCTGACTGCTACAAGTGCGGGTGGGCGGTGTCGGAGAAGTTCGCCCACTGCCCTTGGTGTGGCGCCAACATCCACGAGGAGGGGTACTCCAGCGCGGAGCCGCTCAAGGCGCCCCGCGGATTCCGCATGGACGCCCGCTGCGATTGGGGCTGCGGTGGCGGCGTGCAGTACCCGATGCGGTATTGCCCGTGGTGCAGCCGGCCGCAAAGCTGGAATGAGGACAGATACTTCGAGGGCGGGTGCCCCCATTGCAGCCGGGGCGTGGACGACCGAATGAATGCCTGTCCCTGGTGCGGCGGCGACCCGACCGGTCGCGACCTCATTCCCCGCGCCCTGACCCGGGTGCGCCGACTCCTCCTCGTTTCCAGGATCAAGGATTGGGGTTATCGGGTGCTCCTCCGCCCCGGCGTCTCCGGCGTCGACCCACTCTATCCCGGCATCGTGGAGATCGAGCAGCGCTACGTGGTGCGCCGACGCCGGCGGGACGAGATCTCCTGGACCATGCTGGTGGGCCTCCTTACCCACGAACTGGGACACAGCTTCCTCTATCATCACTGGGACTGGACCCGCACCCGGCAGTTTCGAAGGGCATTCGGCGAGGTGGACAAGGCCTACCGGGGGATGGACAACACCTGGGTATACTTCCAGCGCCGCCGGATAGCCATCGCCCCCACCAACTTCGTCAGTGCCTACGCAGCCAAGCACCCGCAGGAAGATTTCGCGGAGACCTTCCGGTTCTACGTCACCCGGCGCGGACGCCTGCGCGACCTCTTCGGCGAGTTCGGACGGAAGCGCAAGGGCGTCATCCTCTACGAGAAATTTCTGGTCCTTCACGACTATGTCCGTGCCCTCCGTGGCTGGGGGAGCAGTTCCGCTTGACACCTCGGAGTTGGCGCCGGACTTACCCTGGTGCTTGGCTGCAAAGGCAGGAACAACGGCAGCCCCGGCACCGAGTCGGCCGTGGTGGCGTTGCCGGGTGACAGCTCCGCCTCGGCGCCCCGCCGGGATCACCGCTCGGTCGCGGAGAAAGTCGTAACCCAGAGCGCCGGTGTGAAACAGGGTGACGGACTGGAGCCATTGCAGTCGGCCTACGACGCAGCCGGTCCGGGTAAGGACGTGCTCGGGGTTATCGATATAGGGATCAACCCGGGGATCAAGTCGCCCGAGCGCAGTCCGGTGCACGTGTGGGGTAAAGCTGGCACCGTCACCGTGCTGGTGGGCAACAACACGTGGGCGGGCGGCGATAACCAGGTGAGGTTCGGCATCCCGGCGTATTCGCCCGGCAGCACCCTGACCGTAGACGGTAAGCCGCTGGTCCAGGAGGGAAGGCTTGTAGCAGCGGAGGACGTCGCCGACCGCTAAGCGGATTGGAACGCGTAGCCGGCATCACAGACGGATCTCTATCCGACCTCGCAGATTGGAGGCAGATTAGAGTACAGGCGCCGCGGCTGTCATCGCGGCGCACCCGTTTCCGGCGAGGTATTTGTGCGGCGCACTCTGACATTGGCGGGATTGGTGACTCTGGCTCTCAACCTGGCCAGCTTTGGTACTGGGACAATGCCCCTAAGGACCGACACCAGCAGCGCCGCGCTGATCAGCCTGGGCCAGGAGTACGGTGACCTTCAGCAGTGGGCGACGGCGATAGCGGAAGCCACCGACACCCTGGAGAGCGCCGAGCGGGCCCAAGCGCTTGCCCACCAGTTGGCGCGGGTGATGGGGCCGCTGGAACAGGATTTCGAGAAAACAACGGCATCCCTGTCCACCGCTCAGCTGGAGCAGATCCTCCCGCTCTGGGAGAGCATGGTGTTCGCCCACGCCGGGGTTGCCCTCCTGCAGGAGCGGGCCTCGACCCTGGGACTCGACCCGTCTATCGACCCGTCCGAGCTTCACGACCTCGCGTTTCAGCTCTCGGTGGTGCTGGATATTGCAGCGGAGATCCAGCGACGGGCCCTGACCGAGCTCATCACCCCGCCACCAACCCCGGTTCGGGTGAGCTGAGTCAGTCTATTTGGGAGGAGACTGGAACCGGGCCACATACTCGCCGTAACCTTCCTCCTCCAACCGCTCGACCAAGAATGAACCGCAGCGCGGCGGAGTTCATGCAATAGCGAAGGCCGCTCGGTGCCGGAATCGAACTTGTCCTGCGAGCTGAACAGCACCTCGCCTGAGACCACGTCCACGTAGATCCCCGGACGCTTGTTGTCCCAGTACTCGTTCTGGAATGGCGGCTCCGTCCCCTCCTTCTGGGTGACCCTGTACTGCAAGGGCGTCGTGCTACCCCTTCCCTCACGGTTGTCGTCATATCGTAGATTACAGCCGGCTAAACCCCACTCCTAGGCGCAGGGTTCCCGATGACCCACCGACTCTATTATATCGACTCATACCTCCGCGATTTCGAGGCAGCGGTCATAGAGCGGTCGGACGATTCCCGCCGCATCTACCTCGACCAGACCGCCTTCTACCCCACTTCCGGTGGCCAGCAGTTCGATGTCGGCCAGCTGGGGGGAATCGAGGTCACCGATGTGGTAGACGAAGGCGAGCGGGTTGCGCACCTGCTTGCGGCTCCCCTAACCGGCGAGCGGGCCCGGGGCCAGATCGATTGGGACCGACGCTTTGACCATATGCAACAGCATACCGGCCAACATCTGCTCTCTGCCGTCCTGGCCGGGCTTACCGGCCACTCCACGGTCGGAGTCCACTTCGGTGGCGCAAGCTCGACCCTGGATCTGGACGCTGCGGCCCTCACTCCGGATCAGGTATCCGAAGCCGAGGAGCGAGCCAATGCGATTGTGGTTCAGAATCGCCCGGTCGAGGTGAGCTTTGAAGCGGCGACGGCGGCCGACGGGCTGAGGAAACCCACTGAGCGAGAGGGAACGCTCCGGATTGTCACCATCCAGGGCCTCGACCGGAGCGCGTGCGGCGGAACCCACGTACGAGCCACTGGAGAGATAGGCCCAATCCTGATCCGGAAGTTGGAGCGGGTCAGGAAGGGAGTGCGAGTCGAGTTTCTCTGTGGCAGCCGGGCCACCAGGCGGGCTGGTACCGACTACGGGCTCCTCTCGCGGCTTGCCGCCGAGTTCTCGGCCACGGCCGAGGAGCTGCCTCGGCTGATCGTGAGCCACCGAGACGAGATCAAGGAGGCCAACGCAACCAACCGGGAGCTGCAAGGGAAGCTGGATCTCTGTCGCGCTCGAGAGTTTTACGCCGCCGCCACGCCGGAGAGCACCGGGATCCGCCGGGTAACGGTCTGGGAGAACGGGACGGCAGCGGACACCCTTCGGGGATTGGCCCAGGCGTTCAGCTCGATGCCACTGGCGGTTTTCGTCGGGGCGGTAGCCAGCCCTCCCGCAGTGGTGCTGGCCGCGTCAGAGGACACGGGGATCGATGCCGCGAGCCTCCTCAAGAGCCTCCTCACCAGCGTGGGTGGGAGGGGAGGCGGTTCCGCCCGGCTAGCCCAAGGGATAGTGCCGGGACGCGCTCAACTGCAGACGGTGGTTGAGAGTCTGGGGTCGAGGGCTAGTGCATCCTAGACCCTCGACTCTAGACCCTCGACTGCAGATTACGCAGCAAGTTCTCGAAGCTTATCCCCGTGCTCCTCCTTGAGCTGACGAAGGGCACGGTCCCGCAGCTGACGAATCCGCTCCCGGGTGACTCCCATCATGCGGCCGATCTCTTCCAGAGTGCGGCTGGTGTCATCGTCCAACCCGAAGTAGAGCCGGAGTACCTTGGCGTCCCGGGGCTGGAGCGCGGCAAGTGCCGCCTCCAAGTCGCTGGTTCGGCTGCTGGCGAGGGTCGAGGCATCGGTCCCTTCCTGCGTCAACGGAACGAACCGGTCCAGCCGGCCACGGTCTTCACCTTCCCGCATGGGCTGGTCGAGCCGCAGCGCCTCCATATGCAGGGCGCCGAGTGAGCGTACTGCCTCCGGGGTAAGGCCGGTGGCCCTCACCAACTCCTGGGAGGTGGGGACCCGTCCCAGCTGCTCGGTGAGCAGGGTGGTGACCCGCCCCAGCCGGCTCAGATCGGCGGTGCGATTGAGCGGGAGCCGGACCGGACGGCCGTGCCGCGCGATGGCCGCCTGGATGGCCTGCCGGATCCACCAGACCGCGTAAGAGATGAACTTGACCCCCCGGTCCGGATCGAACTTCCGAGCCGCGGTCATCAGGCCCACGTTCCCCTCCCCGATCAGGTCCATGAGAGGAACTCCCCGGTTCTGGAACTTCTTGGCCACTGAGACCACGAAGCGCACGTTGTGCCGGGCGAGCTTCTCCTGGGCTTCGACATCGCCCTTGATGGCGCGCTTGGCCAACGCCGTCTCCTCCTGCACGGTGAGCAGGGGGATGCGGCTGATGTCCTTGAGGTAGAAATCCAGGCTCTCGCGCCCTTCGTCGACCGCCTTGGCCATGGTGGCCGGCTTGGCCCGGCGCCGACGCTTGCCCTTGGTAACCGCCACGTCGCTACTCCCTCGGTGAGGCCCGAAACTATGGGCCGGAAAGCTTTTGTTGACTGAACGATTAACAGTTCTGCCAGCCCGCTGGTTCCCCAGCATCCGGGGCTGATTCCTGCTAGGTGTCTAGACATACATACTGCCTGAGGACGCCATCGGGTCGCAGATAGACACCACAATGCCAAGAGGGCCGAACCCGGTCGGGTCGGCCCTCTTGGTGGGAAAACCCCGTGGTTCTACCAGCTTATGGTGTACTGCCCTCCTATCATGTAGTACGTCTCAGTGGCCCGAAGATCACT
Organism: uncultured Gemmatimonadaceae bacterium; assembly: GCA_964487785.1. Taxonomy (GTDB): domain Bacteria; phylum Gemmatimonadota; class Gemmatimonadetes; order Gemmatimonadales; family GWC2-71-9; genus CAVVWJ01. The sequence continues at coordinate 50,631 of CAZASU010000003.1, forward strand.
GCTCTTGTCCTCGGTTGGCCAGCTGCTCCGGTGCGTAGTCATCCCCAGACGCAGAGCGAAGTTACGCACCAGATCAAGACCCAGCGTGAGGCGTTCGAGCGTGTCCCGCCGGCGGGGAATGAGCGGCTCGCCCCCGAAGGCGAAGGTCTTTTCCAGCGTCACCGTGACCGGGGTCCGAACTTCGGTGAGCCCTCCGTTGAGGGACACAAAGGTGCTCACTTCCTGCAGCGTCTCGCGCCCGTCGGTATAGATCCCCAGCTGCGAGCTTGCCGTTAGCCCCTTGATCATGATGCTGGGCCCGATGCTGGCCCGATAGGCTGTACCCTTGGTCAGAATGGCGTTGCGTTCGGTTGGAAGCCACTCCGCGTGGGTGGCCGCCAACCGCATTGCCAGGCCATAGCTCATCCCGTCTCCGAGTCGCTTGATCTCATGGGAGAGGTCCAGTGAGCCACCGCGCTCGTCGGCGCCATAGAACCCCTGGAGCCGTCCGCTCAGCCCTCCGGTGGCCACCTCGGCCTGGAGGTTCCAGACGGTATGGCTGAGCGCCTCTTTCAGGAGAACCAGCTTGTCCCGCCCGGTGACGGCGCGCTTGGTGAACGCCGTGTTCCACCCACCAGTCACGGCGACCGAGCGCTCGTTGCGCTCCGGGAGCTTGACCGGAAGCTCGTGGTAGTAGCCCCGGCAGCGGCCCTTGCGGCAGACCACCACCTTCATCGGCTTCTTGAGCACGTCGAACAGCTGCCCCTTCTCCCGGGCCGCGTAGCGCACGCCCGGCACAGTGTCGCCGAAGTCGCCCCCCACTCTGGTGGTCAGAGTGGAACCGTTGCCCCAATAGCGGTCCAGTCCATCCACCGACTCGATGGCGATGCTATCGGATGCGGGGCTTGTCACCTTCAACTCCACCGAGCCACCCGACTGCGCGATCGCCGGGGTCATGGTAAGCTCGACAGGCTCGGGCCCGGTGGTGAGGTTGACCGTCGATGTGGAGATGCCACAGCCCTGGAGGCCCAGCGCCACGCACACAGGCACGGCGATGGGGGAGAATGCTCTACGAAACGTGTGATTCATTGAAACCGCCGGTATTCTGATCGTACGGGAGCTTCCCCGCCGGAGCACGCAAGGCGGCTCGGCGGCAACAACGGACTCACGCGCATATTGTTGCGCTGTGTGTCCCATGAGGTTTCGCAAGGAGCGTACCTCGACGAGGCGACTCGATTGTGTAATTGGGATGGCGGTTCGGAGAGTCGGCCGCCGTATTTTCTACTATAGCCCCGCCGATAGCAGACCGCTAGGTGACCGGCGCCACTTCTTCGACGGCTCTGAGTACTTACCATGAGCCTGATGACCAAGCTCCGTGAAGCGGAACCGGTCTCGATCGGATCGCGACCCCCTTCATTCCACCGAATCCCACTCTGCCAAGGCTGGGGAAGGCAGTGCTGCGGGCTCGGGATGGCGGACGGGAACGAGCACGGTGGGGGTTTGTGGCCGATCCGAAGTGGGTGGAGGCATCCCTGCGGCGCCCAAAAGCAAAAGTGGCCGGCTCGCGTTGAGCGAGCCGGCCACCATTTGCAGCAAATCCGGGTTAGCGGGTTACTGCGCGAGCTTTCTCACGTTCTCCGCGGCGGGGCCCTTCTGGCCCTGCACGACGTCGAATTCCACGCGCTCACCCTCGGCCAGGCTCTTGAATCCTTCGGCCTGGATCGCGGAATGATGGACAAAGCAGTCCTTCTGACCATCCTCGGGGGTGATAAAGCCAAACCCCTTGGCGTCGTTGAACCACTTGACCGTGCCAGTGGTGCGCATTGTTCCTACTCCTTGAAAAATGGGTAATCGGAGTCCGGACATGCCACACCGGCCGACTACGGTTGCGCGTGAATTCACCCATCACGCAGGGTACCGCTGCCATGGCACGTCTGTAGTAGAGCGGCAGCAATGAAAATAGGGCCAGCGACAGCGCCGGCCCTTCTGATAACAGTCGAGTATCGGCAGCCCGGGTAGGCCCCGATGCTGGCAACAAGATACCTTGGTAGCGCCGGAAGAGCAACCCCGGCCCGCGTCGAACTCCACCTACGGAGCTCAAAGTGATCGGTAAGCTGCTGGCGAGGCGGGGCATCCTGTCGAAGCGGGAGCAGGAAATCCGAGTTCGCGAGCAGGAGCTGCTCCAGCGCATGGCCACCGCTCTCGAACGCTTCGGATCCGATGTGGCGGCAGACGACCTGCGCCGCTTTCAAGAAGCCCGGGAGCAGCTCAACGGCCTCTTTCTCCTGGTCATAGCGGGGGAGTTCAACTCGGGAAAATCCAGTTTCATCAACGCTCTGCTGGGGGAGCGCGTGCTGCCCGAGGGGGTCACCCCCACGACCGACCGCATCAACGTCCTTCGACATGGCCCCGAGGTATCCGAACAGCTCCGGGAGGCGTACCTGCTCGAGCGCACCCACCCGGCCGAGGTCCTCCGCGAACTGAACATCGTCGACACGCCGGGCACCAATGCGATCATCCGGCGCCACGAGGAGCTGACCCGCGATTTCGTTCCCCGCTCCGACCTGGTGCTGTTCGTCACTTCAGCTGACCGCCCCTTCACCGAGAGTGAGCGCGGCTTCCTGGAGCAGATCCGGGAATGGGGCAAGAAGATCGTCTTCATCGTCAACAAGATCGACATCCTCACCCGCCCCGAAGAGCGGGACGAGGTCATCCGCTACGTTCGCGATAACGCCACCGGGCTCCTGGGCGAGACGCCGGAGATCTTCCCTGTCTCGGCTCGCCAGGCAATGGAGGCGCGCGGGGAAGGCGGTCAGGCGGTCGGGCGAACAGGCGGAGAGGCAGGTGAACGGGAGAAGGAGGTGTGGGACAGCAGCGGGTTCGGAGCGGTGGAAGACTACCTGCTCAACACCCTCGATCAGCAGGAGCGGGTCCGTCTCAAGCTACTCAACCCGCTTAATGTCGGGCTGCGGCTCGCCTCCAAGTATAAGGAGGCGGCTTTCGAGCGGCTCAAGCTGCTGACCCACGACGTGGAAGCGATCCAGAACATCGACCAGCAACTTGCGCTTTTCCACGAGGAGATGCTGCGCGACTTCGAGCCGCGGCTCGCTCGGCTGGATGTCCTTCTCGGCGACATGGAGCGCCGGGGCATGCGGTTCTTCGAGGAAACCATCCGGATCGGCCGGATCAAGAGCCTGATGGACAGTGAGGGAGTAAAGCGCACGTTCGAGCGGGAGGTGATCGGGGAGACGCCGCGAGAGATCGAAGACGAGGTCGGCCGGGTCATCGACTGGATCGTCGAGCGAAACCTCAAGCTTTGGCAGGATATCAGCGGCTACATCGAGCGGCGCCAGCTGACCCGCCATCGGGAAGGGATGATCGGTGACGTGGGCTCGAGCTTCAACTACAACCGCCAGGCCCTCCTGGATTCGATCGGCCGGGTTTCTGGCGAGGTAGTCGGGAGCTACAACCGGGAAGAAGAGTCGCGCACGATCGCCAACGAGATCCAGGGAACCTTCGCCACGACGGCGCTGGCCCAGGCCGGAGCCATCGGATTGGGCACCCTGGTGGTGACTTTGGTCAGCAGCGCCGCGGCCGACGTCACCGGCATACTCCTCGCCACCGCACTCGCGATCGGGGGGTTCTACGTCATACCCCGGCGGCGGCGGCAGGCAAAGCTCGACTTCGAGCGGCGGATCAACCAGCTTCGTACTCACCTCAAGGACGTCCTCACCCGCCAGGTGCACCTGGAGCTGGAGCAGTCCACCGCCCGGATCAACGAGGCGATAGCGCCGTACCGCCGGTTCGTGCAAAGCCAGCAGCAGCATCTCAACGAGGCCAGGGGCGAGCTGGTGGCCACCGAGGATGCGCTGCTCCGGCTGAGAGCCGACCTCGAGAAGCGTTAGGCTCGGTCCGAAGGTCTTGACGGGACCCGATCTAAGTGGTAGCCTAGCATGGCGATAGTCCTTTACTCCCCTTGTGACGAACCTCCTCAGTCTTTCCGTAGCGCTACCACCGGCGCGGAGAGATGTATGTAGTCCTCTTCCGTCGGAGGTGGCACATGGACGTGCTCGTCGCGCTTGCTATTAGCATTGGAATCCTGATCGCGGGCTGGACCTATGTTGCGTTGGGTGTCGCCGCGCTGCCGGTGTGGGCGGGGATCGTAGCGTGGGGTTGCTTCTTCGCCGCGGGCGGGAAGACGACAGGGCTCACCAAGACGATCGCCTCGAACCTCTCCGGCGTGGTGTGGGCGTTTCTCGCATTGGAGGCCGCGCGTCGATTCGGCGGCGGCTTGCCGGTCTTGTCCCTCATGGTTGGGCTGGCGGCCTTCTTCATGGTGCTCCAGTCCAAGATTCCGGCTCTCTCGTTTATCCCAGGCGCGTTCCTCGGCGCAGCGACAGCGGTGAGTGTGGTGGTAGGAGCGGGCACCACCTTCCCCCACCCCTGGGTGAAGACGATCGTCGCGCTGGTGGCGGGAGCGGTGCTGGGATACGTCTCGGAAATGCTGGCGGGCAGTATCGGTGGCCGGAAACGGGCCACAGTGTAGACCAAGCCGCTCAGCTGCAACTTACAAGAATCCGGAGCCCGTCCTGGGCTCCGGATTGCTTTTTCAGGGTGGGGTCGTTCTAGTTGGCGGCCTGATCCAGATCTCCCAGCGCCTTGAGCACGGCGTCGGGTTGCTCCTCGTGTACGTATTGACCCGACCCGGCCACGCTTTCGAGCGCAAAGTCGGGGAGCTTGTCGGCCAGCAGCTCCCGCTCATCGGTCTTGACCCCGCTCGGGTGTGTAACCCCGCCCACCAGCAGACGGACCGGCACGCGAATCTCGTCGAGCTGGTCCCGCAGCGACTCGGTTTCCTTCGACTTGGACATGCTGCGGAACGCGTCGATAGCGCCGTCCACGTCGGCTGCCTGCCCGGCGGTGTACTCCCGGACCACCTTCTGGGTCACCCAGGTAGTGTCCCCCGAGTTCTTCACGATCTCCTTGCGGACATCGTGCCTCAGCTTGCCCTCGTTGACCGCGAGCTTGGTGATGAACCCGCCCAGGCGGAATGCCTTCTTCAGTCCGGGGGTGGCCGCACTCTCGGCCGGGCCGCCGTCTATCGACAGGATGCCCCGAACCAGATCGGGGTGAGCGAGCGCCAGACGGAGAGTGATCGAGGCGCCGGTGGAGTTGGCGATGAAGAGGGCCTGGCGTATGCCGAGGCTGTCCAGCACCTGGCCTACCCGTTCGGCCTGGGCCGTGAAGGAGTAGTCGGCACCGTCCGGATGCGATGACCGGCCATAGCCCAGCGGCTCGATCACGATGCAGCGGTAGCCACGCTGGACCAGAGGACCAACGATCTTCCGATAGCCGTAGGACCCCCCGAAAATTCCGGGAATGAGGACCACAGGCTCGCCTGACCCGGTGACGGTAGTGCGGAGGATTTCGCCCGGCGCGACCTGGATCTGGCGAACCACCGCGCTGTCGAGCGAGGCGGCGAGCGCCAGGGTGAAGAGCATCATTTAGGTCCCACCGACTCCCGGCTTACCAGGAGTCACCAGTGACCTTCTTCTTCCGCTTCCGGCGAAGGGCGGCGGCGGTCTTGATGGCACGCGCTTCACTGGGTTTGACGTAGTGTCTGCGGCGCCGGAGCTCTCCAAAGAGTCCCGACTTCTGCAGCTTGCGCTTGAACAGCTTGAGCGCGCGCTCCAGGCTGTCTTCGTCGCTCAACCGAACTTCGGTCATCCCGCTGTCCTTGTCGTTGAGATGAAAAGAGGGGGCCGACACCTGTGCCAGCCCCCCTGGGATCGGTCGGATTTCGAATAGGTTACCGCTCCGATGCCGAGAGAAGCATACCCCGGGATTCCTCGAACCACAAGGCGAGCGCCGCAGCGGCCCCGCCACCAGATGGTGACTGAGGCCCTGTTGGACGGGCCCCCTCGGTAAAGGTAAGCACTTCCCCCTCGGTCACCTCGGGCCGGCCAAGCTCGAAGACCAGCGGGTTTCTGAGGGTGTATTCGGCCGCGTATCGATTGGACTCAGCCGAGCCCTCCTTCGTCTCGCAAAAGCTCAGCGTTATGAGCTCGCGATCGCCGACGCTCAGGACGTAGTACCCGACGAAGCCGGGGATCTGCTGCACGAGCGAGAGAAACTCGTCCTGGAGTTGTCGGCGGAGAAGCTGCAGCGAGGCCTTGTTGACAGCCCCGTTCTTTGGGCTGTACCTGCGGATGGTGACAAACATGTGTTCCTCTGAAGCCCTGCCCATTCATGAGATCGACTGCACAACGATAGGTCAACATAATCGGGCGGACGGGCGGACGGGCGGTCGGTAGAAGCGGGGGGCGACTACCTGCCCCGCCGCCCCGCTGCCCCGCCTTCTTCCCTTCTACCGGCTGAGCAGCCCAGCGTCGATCACGAACGGAGATCCGGTGACATACCGGGCGCGGTCCGATGCCAGATAGAGCACCGCGTGGGCCACATCCTCCGGCTCGATCCAGGGCACCGGCAGCAGGTTACCCGCCGACCGTTCCGCGATCTCTTGGGGAGTGAGCCCCTCGAGGGCCGCCAGGCCATCGTTCATCGGGGTGTTGACTCCGGTAGGATGGATCGAGTTCACCCGGATTCCGTACTGGGCCAGCTCGATGGCCCAGGACTTAGTGAGACCGGTCAGCCCCCACTTCGAGGCCGCATAGTGACTCAGCCGCCCCATGCCTCGGAGTCCGGCGACCGATGAGTTATTGATGATGACCCCTGCCCGCTGCCGGATCATCAGGGGAATCACCCGCCGCGCCACCAGCCAGGCACCCTTCAGGTTGATGTCGAGCATGGCGTCCCAGGCGTCCTCGGTCAGCTCGTGGGCCAGGCCATACCCGCAGATACCCGCGTTGTTGAAGAGGATGTCGATCCGGCCAAACCGCTCCACCGTGGCGGCGACCGCGCTGGTAACCGCCCCATCGTCCCGCACGTCGCCCACAAACGTCAGGCACTCGGTTCCGAGCTCGCTGCAGGTGGCAGCCAGGGACGCCAGCTCATCGCTCGACCCCATCTCGTAGCCGGGATAGCTGAGCGGCCGGGCTACGTCGAAGGCCGCGATCCTGGCTCCCTCCCGGGCGAGCGCCAGGGCGGTGGCCCTGCCCTGCCCGTGGGCAGCCCCGGTAATGAACGCGACCTTGCCGGCAAACTCGCCCTTCATCCCTGCCTGCTTGCCGAGGCGGCCTCTCGCACTCCCTTCCGGTAGGGCTGGAGGTACTCGTCCAGGTCGACATCGAGCGCGTTGTTGAACACGTTGGTGGCCACCATGAGCGCGCCGAAGGCGGTCAACGCGACCAGCTGGGCGGGCTGAAAATGTGCCGCCAGCCGCTGGTACACCTCCTCCGGCACCTGAAAGGGCGACGCGGCTAATGCCCGTCCGAACTCCACCACCGCCGTTTCCCGCTCATCGAGCTTCAGGCGTTCAGGGTTCTCACCGGTCTGGATCAGCATGCGCCGGAAGAAAGTGGAGCAGATGAGGCAGTCGGTTTCGGCCGAAATGGCGTGGGCGAACAATGTGGTGAGCCGCTCCCCCAGAAACGGCTGCACCGTATCGCGGAGGGGGTACCACTCCATCAGCGCACGAAACGCTGGCAGCGAGTGGAGCAGCGTCCGCTTCATGTTGGTCATGCGGGCGTGACCGCGCACGTGAGCGTCCGCCGCGGCCCGGGTATCGGCCGGCGCGGTGTCGGTGTCCAGGGGCGGAATACGGGGCATGCGGGATGGCTCCGTGCTTAGGGGCGATCCGGCAATCTAGAGCGGGAAAGCCTTGTGTGTCAGAGGACGCGCCGGGATGCCACGTGGCGGGCCAGGTACCCCTTGCCGCGCGGGGTCGACAGGTCGTCGTATACCACCCCGCCGGCCCCTGCACTCGAATGAATGATGCGGTTGTTGCCGGCGTAGATAGCGACATGGTCCACCCCCCGCCCCTTGCTGGAGAACAGCATCAGGTCGCCCGGGCTCGGCCGGCAGTTGCCTGCTGGCGGGAAGTGCGGGGCAGGGTGACGCCGTGCCGCCCAAACACGTACTGCACGAATCCGGAGCAATCAAAGCCGACACCCGGCTTGGCGCCTCCATAGCCCCAAGGTAGCTCGCACGGCGGGACGGCCAAGCCTGGGAAGAGAGAGATTGACCTGCGCAGGCAGCACGCTCGGAAGCCCCGCCAGGAGCGGCAGAGTACAAGCGATGAGCTTCATGGTGACCTCACTCACTAAATGACCGGGGCACCCAATGCAGGCGGTATGCCAAGATGCTCCAGAACCAGACCCGCCTCCGTGATAAACAGATGACCCTGAGCGCGGTTGCCCCCCCGTTGCTCGGCGTGGGTGAGCACCAGTCGGGCCTTGGCTCGGGTCATTCCCACGTAGAGAAGGCGACGGGCCTCCTGGATTTCGTCGTCCTGGTCCTCCTGGATAGCCCGCCAACCGGGGAGGACCTGGTTCTCGACCCCCACGATGTACACCCGGGAGAATTCCAGACCCTTGGTCGAGTGGAGCGTCAGCAGATTCACACGGTTGGGATCGGTCTCAGCCCCTTCGCTGCTCGAGAGCGCCACCCGGCACAACATATCGTCGATGTGCTCCGCGAGAGTGTCTCCGGCACTCGCCTGTATCAGCATACGGAGGCGCTCAACGGAATCCGGATAACGCTCGTTCACCGGCCGATCCGCACGCAGGCGCTCCATCAGGGCGCGTCCACCCAGCCGCTCGATAACCTCCTCGAGGCCGAGCGCTCCCTCGGCCCCGCCGGCCAACTCGGCCGCATAAATGTCGAGGCAGTCGCTGTAGCGGCCGAGGGTGAAGGGTCGGGTTATTTCGCGGAAGAGAGCCTCTTCCTTGGACGGCGACGACTGCTGATCGAGCGCCAGGGCCAGGCCCAGCTGATCCAGGAGATGGACCAGGGCGATGGTGCGGGCGCGACGTAGCCTCAGCTCGTTGAGCTTGGGCACCACGGCGGCAAGCATGAGCGCATCGTCAAGCGCGTGGTGCGCTCTCCCAATCTCGACATTGTACCTCTGGGCGAGAAACGAGAGCTTGACGCTGCCATCGACCACGGCGCGAGCAAGTGGGAGAGTGTCGTAGAAAACCAGCTCATCGAACCCCTCGAGGCCACCGCAGGCGCGCCGCAGCACCGGAACATCGAATTCCTGCCCATTGTGGGCGACGACGAGGTCGGCTCCCACGAATTCGCGGAAGCGCTGCCACACTTCAGACATCGGAGGCGCTCCGATCAGGTCCCGATCGGTGTAGCCATGCACATCCGTGGCCTGCGCGGAGATGCTGCGCGCGCACGCCACCAAGGTATGGAACCGATCCACCACGACGTTGTCCCGAACCCGTACAGCCGCAATCTCGACGATCTGGGACGATTCGAAATCGAAGTCGCTGGTCTCGATGTCGAAGGCGACGAAATCGTCGAAATCGGCCTTCAGGTTGCGGGTATGAACCAGTTGAAGCGCCTTGAAGAGCCGGAGTGGCAATCCACCGTCCAGGCTTTGCCCAGCCCGTAGAACCACATCATCAGCCGCGGGCATCTCATGCGGCATGAGCCGGTGGACCTTGGTTATCCCGGCCCCTCGGAGCATGGCGATCAGAGGGATCTCGACCCCGCCGCTCGGCTCGACCCAGACCCGGCCTCCGGAGACGACGCAGTGCGCCAAGCGTTTCGCCAGGGCGGCAGCGCCGGGATAGAGCGACGGCTCTCTCAGGTCGTGATGGTACTCCTCCAGGGGATTGCGGCCGGCGCCGATGGGCCGCGCGAGCAGCTCATCCACCAGGCCGGATAGTGATTGGTGAGACCGGCCCATCCCCCTCAGGTTCTCCAGGTGGTAGATCAAACGCCACACGCGCCTGCGGTCGGCGTCTCCCTTGGGACGCTGACTGGCAAAGGCCCGGAGGTTTCCAAGGAAGTCCTTCTCCCTGGATGAAGCCTTTCGAACTTCCTGACGCAGGGCGGGGTTGAGGGCAAGCTCGGCCAGCGCTCCGACCAGAATTGGGTCGTCGGGTGATCGGATGACCCGCAAGGATGCGATGACCCAGCCGACCACCTTGTCGTCGACCAGGGCCTGGCCCCGCGCCATCCGGCACGGAATTCCCGCGCAAATCAGCCGCTTCTCCAGGTCTCGCCCCATCGAGCGGTACCGGTAGAGTACGGCATAGTCGCCCCAGCCCATCTGTGCCATGGCGCGATCGCTCAGAATGTCCCGGATGAGCCAATCGGCCTCGGCCTCCTCGTTGTCGAAGCCACACGCCACCACGTCGAACGGCGATTTCAGGGTGCTGTCAATCTGCTTTTCGAAGAGCACCGGATTACAGGCGATCAGGCGCCGGGCAGACTCCAGAATCTGGACCGAGCATCTCCGGTTTTCATCGAGGACGATCGGCTCCCGCAGGGTGAAGTCCTCGCGGAACCGGCCCATGATGCCCGGGTCGGCTCCAGTCCAGGAGAAAATGGATTGCTCGTCGTCTCCCACGCCGAAGAGGCACCGATGCCCGTCGGCCAACCGGCGGACGATGCCATACTGAGTCGGGCTCAGATCCTGGAACTCATCTACCAGCACATAGTCCCAGCGGGAGCGCAGCTCGGCGGCCGCGCTCTCATCGGTACGGAGAAGGTGCTCCGTCAAGGTGATGAGGTCGTCGAAGTCCACAAGGTTTCGAGATCGCAGGGCTTCCTGGTACTGGCCAAAGAACGCCATGCCGCGGTCGCTTAATGTCTTGCTCCGCAGCCGGTGGAGACTGAATTGGGCCAGCGCCTGGGAGACTCGCCTGGCGGGAATCCGGAGCCGTCGAAGCACCTGCTCCTGGTACTCGCGGTCCGCCACCCCGAAGCCTGGACGGAGGCCACAGCGTTCGGCGAAGTCCCGGAGAATCATGAGGCAGATCGCGTGTAGTGTGCCGCGAGTGACATCCGCCGCGGTGATCCCGCGGGTTTCGTGCAACCGGGTGGCAATCTCTTCCGCGGCCTTGTTGGTAAAGGTCACCGCGAGGATCCGCCGTGGGGCGATGCCCAGCGTCCCGATCAAGTGCTGGATGCGATGGATCAGGCAGTACGTTTTTCCGGCTCCGGGTCCGGCGATGACGAGCGCAGCGCCGAGCGGGGCCTCGATGGCCTGTCGTTGTTGCCGGGTAGGCTCGTAGCTCATCGGTGAGCCTGGCCCAGGATTTGGGATCGCACCCACTGCACGATCGAGTCGGCCAGCTCGTCGAGTACCGCGGCCGCTGTGCGGCCGGAGCTCTTGAGGACGCCGAAGGAGTGGTCGGCTCCCTCCACCGGGTGCAGCGTGGCCCGACTCCCCAATCGTTGACACACTCCGGTCATCAGCTCGGGCTGGGCAAACTGGTCACGGGTGCCCTGAAGGAAGAGCATGGGCAGCTCTACCCGGACGAGGTGATCGGCGCGACGGGTGCCGGGGCGGCCCGGCGGGTGGAGCGGAAAACCCAGGAAGACCAATCCTCGCACTCCGGGCAGCGAGCTCGCAGCCGCACCGGATGTCATGCGGCCGCCGAACGACTTGCCGCCGGCGATCAGCGGAAGGCCGGGCGCCACCTTCGCGGCCCAGGTCACCGCCGCGCGCACGGTTGCTTCGGCCACGGCTGGAGAATCCGGACGGCGGCCACCGGCTTCCATATAGGGGAACTGGTATCGCATGGTAGCCACGCCGCGGGTGGCGAGCGTCGCCGAGATGGACGTGAGGAATCCGTGCCGCATGCCGGCGCCGGCGCCGTGGGCAAGGACATAGAGGAGCCAGGCATCAGGTGGACGCTCGAGGAGGGCGGAGACCAAACCGAGGTCACCTAAATCCAGGTTGAGCTCTGTCATTCCGAGGATCCCTGAACGAGGTGAAGGTCCGAGGAATCTACTCCCCTCGCTGAGTCAACCGCTCCAGCACGCCGCCCAGGTCCGGTGTGGTGGTCAGTACCTCCCGCAGCGGGTCGCGCTTCAGCTTCCTCATACGGGCCACCGCGTTCTGGATAGTGTAGCTCCGGATATCCAGCTTCGAGTTTACCTCGCTCCAGCGAATCGGCATGGATACCGGAGCGCCGGGCAACGGCCGCACGCTGAACGGGGCCACCAGTAGCCGCCCGGCCCCAATCTGCAGGTAGTCGATATACACCTTCCCCCCTCGGCGGGAGACCTGTCGGGCGAGGGTCGTGATGTCAGGCAGCTCCGCCACGATCACCCGGGCGAGGAGCTCACCCAGACTACGCGCCTCGTTGTAGCGGCACTGGCCGCCAAGGGGGATCAGTACGTGGAGGCCGGACGAGCCGCTGGTCTTCACGAAGTTGGGCAACCCGATCTCCTCGCACAGCGCGTGGGTGGTCTGGGCAACCCGGATTACATCGCTGAACGGCGCGTCCTTGGGATCCAGATCCAGCACACACCAGTCGGGACGGTCGATGCTCGATGTTCTGCTGGCCCACACATGGAGGGGGATGGTACCGAGGTTGGCCAGGTAGAGCAGGCCGGCTTCGTCATCGCAGACGAAGTAGTCGATCTCTCGCTCGGCCTGCTCACTCCACATCCGCTCGGTCCGGATCCAGTCGGGCACGAATCCGGGCGCGTCCTTTTGGAAGAATGACTTTCCGTTCACTCCATCGGGATATCGGGTGAGAACCACGGGCCGGTCGGCCAGGTAGGGCAGAATCCAGGGGCCTACGGCCCGGTAGTACTCGATCAGGTCGCCCTTGGTGTAGCCCTCGTCCGGCCAGAAAATCTTGTTCACGTTCGTGAACTCGGTGCGGGGCAGCGGGGCAGCGGGGCGGCTCGGCGGTACCCTCTGCTGCCCTCCCTTATGGGAAGGCTTCCTCGGTGAGCGGGCCCTGAGCGAAGCCGAAGGGCTCAGGGTGACACGTTCCTCCGGACCTGCTAAGTCTGCCCGGCCGCCCCGCTGCCCCGCCGCCCCGCTGCCGACGCACTCCTCCGGCTGCTTGTCGTCCCGAAACCGCAGGAACACCGGCTGCCGCAGAAGCCCCTCCTCGGTCCACTCGGTGAACTCCACCTCACACACCAGCCGCGGCTCCGTCCAGGTGGTCCCCTTCTCCTTTGGAACCGGCCCGCCGCAGGGTGGGTCAGCGCGCCGTATCTCGTCGAGCGTGGCCCGCACCTCGGCGAGCTGGACTCCGGTGAAACCGCTCCCTGCCCTGCCGGAATAGATGAGGTCGCCCTCCACGTACTGGGCCAGATGCAGGGCCCCGAAGCCGGCGCGCGCACCTTTGGGGGCCGAGAACCCCACCACCACGAAATCATCAGCGCGGCGGGTCCTGACCTTGATCCAGGAGGACGATCGGCCCGCTCGATAGGGGGAGTCGGCACGCTTGGCCACTATTCCCTCGAGCCCCAGCTTCCGAACCTGCTGATAGAGGACCTCGCCCTCGCCCTCGAAGTGATCCAAAAAACGGATGAGGCCCGTCGGCGGCAGCAGCCTTCGCAGGAGCTCCTTCCTTGTCACCAGCGGCAACGGCCGCAAGTCGAAGTCTTCGGCGGCCAGAAGATCGAAAGCGAAGAAAGTGACCGGGTTCTCCACCGCCGCCCGGCGGATATCGAGTGCCCGTGTGAGCTTTGCCCGCTGCTGCAGCCGCTGAAAGCTGGGACGTCCAGACTCATCGAGCGCCACTACCTCGCCGTCCAGCAGCAACCGGCTCAAAGGCAGCGCGTCCACCGCGCGACTCACCTCGGGAAAAGAGGACGCCAGGTCGTTCCCATTGCGGGAGAAGAGGCGGGGTGGGGCGCTGCTCCGTGCGGCCAGCAACCGGTATCCATCGAGCTTGAGCTCAAAGAGCCACGCGGGATCGGAGAAGGGGCGGTCCCTGGTCTCTGCCAGCATGAGCGGGGCAGTCTCGCCGCGGACCTCCCGCTTCGGTGCGCCGAGCCGTTCCAGCTCCGCCCGGATGCCGTCCGCCGGAGTCCGGCCGGCCTTCAGGTCTTCCACGGTGAGTCCGGACAGGACTGACTCCTCGGGTGGGAGCGACCCGGAGGCGGACGCGTAGGCATCTCGCTCCTTGATCAAGAGCCATTCCTTGTCGCCCTTCTTGAGCTTTACCAGGGTCCACAACCCGTGGAGCTTGAGGCCACGGAGCTCGAACAGGAGCTTGCCCTTGGCCAACCCCGCAACCGGATCCTCGACCGGTACCCAGCGGCCCCGGTCCCACACGATCACGGCGCCGGCACCATAGTTTCCTTCCGGGATCAAGCCCTCGAAGTCGCCGTACTCCAGGGGATGATCCTCCACCAGGACGGCAAGGCGCTTGTCCGCCAGGTCGTACGATGGCCCCTTCGGGACGGCCCAGGAGCGGAGCACGCCACCCATTTCGAGCCGGAGATCGAAATGCAGGCGCCGGGCGGCATGCTTGTGCACGACGAACAACCCGCCCCGCTCCTCCCAGGGGGTCGGGGCGCGGGAGCCGGCAGGCTCAGGGGTACCCTCCAGCGACCGCTTGGCGCGGTATGGGGCGAGGGGATCAGGCTTGAATTGGGGCATCGAGAGGAGGAATTTACATCACTTCCCGCTTTTCTCCTTGCGGGCTTCGGTTTCACAGTGATATTGGGATTCTATGCCTCCAAAACCAATCGGCTCCGCCAACATCTCCTTCGGCCTCGTCTCCGTGCCGGTCAGCCTCTATTCCGCCAGCGAGTCTTCCGCCACGGTCGGCTTTAACCTGCTGCATAAGAAATGCGGCACCAGGCTGAAGCAGCAGTACATCTGTCCCAAGGAAGACGTCGTGGTCGAGAAGGACGACATCGCCAAGGGATACGAGTTCTCCAAGGGGCAGTACGTGACCTTCTCCCCCGAGGAGATCAAGGCGCTCGACGAGAAGGCCACCAACTCGATCGATATCGCCGAGTTCGTGCCGCTCTCCGCGGTGGATCGCATCTACCTCGACAAGGTCTACTACCTCGGGCCCGACAAGGGCGGCGATCGTGCCTACCGTTTGCTGGGCGAGGCGCTGAAGACCACCGGCCGCGCGGCACTGGGCCAGTACTCGGCGCGAGGTAAGCAGCACCTGGTGCTGGTGCGTCCACTGGACGGGGTACTGGTCATGGAGCAGCTCCATTACCAGCCGGAGCTTCGGCCGGCGGCCGAGGTGCCGCATCCCGACACGCCGGTCAAGGAGGCCGAGCTGGCGCTCGCCAAGCAGCTGATCGAGCAGTCGTCCACCGACGAATTCCGGCCGGAGAACTACCGCGACACGGTGCGCGAGCGGATACTCGACGCGATCCAGCAGAAGGTCGATGGCCAGGAGATCACGGCGGAGGAAGCGCCGGCCGAGACCAAGATCATCGACCTCATGGACGCGCTGAAGGCGAGCCTGGCCAAACGGGGAGCAAGTACCGCCGAGAAGCCCACCAAGCGTGGGGAGGAGACTGAGGGGGAGGAGGTCGCGCCGAGGAAGCGGAAGGCCGGAGGACGTGGGTAAGCCTAGCTAGTCATCGCGAGCGGGCCACAGGCCCGCGCGGCGATCCGGCAGCTTGCTGGTCCGGCAGCGGGATTGCTTCGAGCGCTTCGCGCCCTCGCAATGACTACTCCCTGCGCCCATACCCAAATGCACATCCTCGTAGGCACCAGCGGCTGGTCGTACAAGGAGTGGAAGGGCAGCTTCTATCCGCCAAAGCTTCCCGCTGAGG
>CAZASU010000004.1:0-1522 GCA_964487785.1 uncultured Gemmatimonadaceae bacterium
ATCGCAGCCGAGCTGGGGCTCCAGGAAGGCACGGAGCTCCTCTCGGTGGACGGCCGGGCGCTGGAAGACTTTCTCGACTGGGAGTTCCTCACCGCCGAGGAAGAATTCCTGCTGCACGTGCGCCAGCCCGGCGGGGAGGAGATCGAGTTCGAGATCGAGCGGCCCTTGGGCGAGCCGATCGGCGTGGAGCTGGAGCCGGCCCGGATCCGGCGCTGCGCCAACCGCTGTGACTTCTGCTTTGTCGATGGGCTGCCCGACGGCTTGCGTGACGTCCTCTACATCCGGGACGACGACTATCGGCTCTCGTTCCGCTACGGCAACTTCGCCACCCTGACCAACCTCAAGCCGCACGACGTCCAGCGCATCATCGAGTACCGGCTGTCACCTCTGTACGTCTCGGTGCACGCCACCGATCCGACCGTGCGGCGTTATCTCCTGCGCAATCCCACCGCGCCCGACATCATCCCCCAGCTGCGCGAGTTCGCGGACCACGGGATCGAGTTCCACACCCAGGTCGTCATGTCCCCCGGAGTGAACGACGGGCCGGTCCTGCGGCAGACGCTCGCCGAGCTGTACCAGTTTGGCCCCGCAATCATCGGCTGCTCGGTGGTGCCGGTAGGGCTCACCGAATACTCCAAGCACCATCTGGTTCGGGAGCCCACCGCCGACGAATGCCGCGCGGCAATCGAGCTCCTCGACGAGCGAGCCGCCATCTCGCGGGCCGAGCGGGGAATCCACTGGGCCTTCGGCGCCGACGAGCTCTACGTCCGGGCCGGCGTCGAGCTTCCTGGCGCCGAGATCTACGATGGCTTCGATCAGGTCGAAAACGGGGTGGGCTCGGTGCGCTGGCTGCAACAGCGGATCGACACGGTCTCCGCCGAGCTGCGCGGGTGGGAAGGGAAGCGAATCGCCGTGGTGACCGGCACCGCGATGGGTCAGCTCATGCCAATGGTGCTCGAGCCACTCGCCAGGGTGACGGGTGCGACGTTCGAGCTCATTCCGGTGGTGAATACCCTGTTCGGCCCCACCGTCACGACGGCCGGGCTGCTCCCAGGCATGGCGATGCAACAGGCTCTGAAAGGCCGCCGCGATCTCGATCTGGTGCTGCTCCCGGGTGAGTCGGTGAACGACGACGGGCTCTTCATCGACAATATGAGCTTCGACGTGTTGACGCACTCGGTGGCGGCCGCCGTGCGCCTCTCGAGGGATTTCACCGACGTGCTTCAGGTGCCGGTGGCGGCATGAGCAAGCCTACCGTCGCCATCGTCGGCCGGCCCAATGTCGGCAAATCCACCCTGTTCAATCGGATCATGGGTGGCCGTCCGGCGATCGTATCGGAACAGCCGGGTACCACCCGCGATCGACACTTCGGCGACGCCGACTGGCAGGGCCGCCGGTTCTGGGTGGTAGACACCGGTGGGCTCCTGCCGGAGTCGGACGACTCGATGGATCGCGCCGTCCGGCGTCAGGTGGAGTTCGCGCTGGATGAGTCGGACGTGGTGGTGTTCATGGTGGATGGCCG
>CAZASU010000004.1:1622-61294 GCA_964487785.1 uncultured Gemmatimonadaceae bacterium
GAGGAGACGATCAACGTAGCGGTGGTGGGGCGGCCGAACGTGGGGAAGTCGTCGGTGGTGAACCGGCTCCTAGGCGAGGAGCGCCACGTCGTCGCCCCGGAGGCGGGAACCACCCGCGACGCGATTGATTCGGTCTTGCGCTTTCAGGGCAAGACGCTCAACTTCATAGACACCGCAGGGTTACGCCGCAAAGCTAAAGTAGAAGATGATCTGGAGTTTTATTCCACGCTGCGGACAGAACGGGCCATCGAGCGGGCGCAGGTGGCGGTGCTCGTGGTGGACGCGGCGGTAGGGCTTCACAACCAGGATCTCCGGATCGCGACCCAGGCCTGGGATGAGGGCGCTGGACTGATCGTCCTGGTGAACAAGTGGGACCTGATCGAGGAGAAGGACGCCAACACAGCCCGGCACGGCCAGGAGGCGCTGGTGGCCAAGGCGCCGTTTCTCCGCTACGTCCCGTTCCTCTACGTGTCCGCCCTTACTGGGCAGCGAGTGCGGAAGGTGCTCGACCTGATCCTGGAGGTGGCCGAGGGCCGGGAGCGGCGGGTGCCCACAGCCGAGGTGAACAAGGTGCTGGCGACGCTGATCGAACGAAACGCACCGCCCCAGAAACCCGGTGAGGAGGTCAAGCTGCTCTACGCCTCGCAGATCGCCACCGCGCCTCCCACGCTGGCCATCGTCAGCAACCGGCCCGACGAAGTACCCGAGTCATATCAGCGCTACCTGGCGCATGGATTTCGAGAAGCGTGGCCGTTTACGGGATCGCCCTTGCGGCTGAAATTCACCAGTCGAGGATCTCGACGCTGATGCCTCAAGCCGTCCTGTGGCTTCTCGCTTCCTACTTTGTGGGAGCCATACCGACGAGCTATCTGCTCAGCCGACTCTTCGCGGGAATCGATCTTCGGCAGCACGGCAGCGGTAACCTCGGCGCCACCAACCTCTATCGGGTCCTCGGCTGGAAGTACGCAATTCCCGCCGCGGCCGTCGACATCGCCAAGGGGGCCATTCCTGTCCTCGTGTTCGCTCCGCAGGTATCAGACTCCCAGCTGTTCGCCCTCGGATGCGGGGTGGCGGCCATTCTCGGACATGTGTTTTCTGTGTTCGTGGGATTCCAGGGCGGGAAGGGTGTGGCGACGGCCGCCGGCGTCATGCTGGGCCTGGCACCGCTCGCGCTGACGCTGTCGGCCGGGGTCTGGGCCCTGCTGGTCCGGCTCACCGGTTACGTATCGGTCGGCAGCATCGCTGCGGCGGCGGTGCTCCCGCTGGCGGTCTATCTGCTGGAGGATTCGACTTCACCGGCGCTCCTCTGGATCGCAACGGCGATAGCGGCGGGAGTGATCCTCCTCCACCGGCGCAACATTCAGCGGCTGCTCAAGGGCACGGAGAACCGGTTCGGGCGCCGGGCCACGAGTACGCCGCAGCCATGACGCCCATTGCGGTGCTTGGCGGGGGCAGCTGGGGCACTACGCTGGCCAACCTCCTTGCGGTCAAGGGAGAGACCGTGCGGCTCTGGGCGTACGAGCCCGAGGTGGTGGCTGCGGTCAATCAGCGGCACGAGAATCCGCTGTTCCTGCCCGGCGTTCCTCTGGCGCCGGGGCTCCGCGCATTCGCCGACGCGCGCGAGGCGGTTCGGGGCACGTCGGTCATCGTCTCGGCCGCTCCGAGTCACGCGGTCAGATCGGTGATATCGGGGATCAAGGGCGGGGTGGACGCAGGGACGCTGGTGGTGAGTGTTACCAAGGGCATCGAGACCGATACCCTGGCCCTCATGTCGAAGGTGTTCGAGGAGTGTCTCCCCGAGGTTCGTTTCGCGGCACTGTCGGGCCCCAGCTTTGCCCTTGAGGTGTGTCAGGGCCAGCCGACCCTGGTGGTGGTTGCAGCTCGGGACCAAGTCACCGCGCGCGACGCACAGCGGATCTTCTCCACACCGCGGTTCCGGGTCTACTCGCACGACGACGTTGTGGGCGTCGAGCTCGCCGGCGCGCTCAAGAACGTCATTGCCATCGCCGCGGGCATTCTCGAGGGACTCGGGATGGGGCATAATCCCCGGGCCGCGCTCATCACCCGGGGGCTCGCCGAGATCACCCGGCTGGGAGTCGCCCTGGGGGCCAACCCGCTCACCTTCGCCGGCCTGGCCGGTATGGGAGACCTGATTCTGACGACGACCGGAAATCTCAGCCGGAATCGCGCGTTGGGGGTGGCGCTGGCGGAGGGGCAGACGCTGGAGCAGTACCGCGCCGCTCACCGCAGCGTGGCCGAAGGTGCCAACACCTCGAAGGCCGGCGCAGCACTGGGAGAACGGATGGGGGTTGAGCTTCCCATCATCGAGAAAGTCTGTGAAGTTCTGTTCCACGGGATAGCCGCCCGGCAGGGCATAGCCGAGCTCATGGCACGCGAACTCAAGTCGGAGCAGTGGAGATGACCACCACCCGACCGGTGCAGGAGTTTTACTCCATCGGCGAAGTCTGTGGGCTGACCGAGCTGAAGCCGCACGTCCTTCGCTACTGGGAAAGTCAGTTCCGCTTCCTGAACCCGGCCAAGAACCGCTCGGGCAACCGGGTCTACAAGGGGCGCGAGGTCGAGCTGATCATGCTGGTGAAGCACCTCCTGTATACCGAGAAATTCACCATCGACGGGGCCCGGCAGCGGATCGATCACTACCGCCGGACCGGCGAGCTGCGGGTCTCCGCCAGGCGCGCCTTCGAGGCGGAGCTGGCGCATGAGGTCCAGACGACCCTCGAGGATGTCATGGGAATTCTCGATGGGAAGGCCGTACAGCGGGACAGCGGGGCAGGGGGGCAGCGGGGCAGCAACAGCACACCACCTGAGCCGAAGGCGTAAGTGTCGACTGCCCCGCTGCCCCGCCGCCCTGCTGCTCCGCTGTGAATATTCTCGTCAGCAACGACGACGGCGTGCTGGCTCCCGGGCTGGCGCTGCTCGCCGATGCCTGCAGGGAAGTGGGCAACGTCACCGTCGTAGCACCCGACCGGGAGCAGAGCGGCACGTCCCACTCGCTTACGTTGCACCGGCCGCTCCGGCCCACCCGGCGTCCCGATGGCGGGTGGCAGATCGATGGCACCCCCACCGATTGCGTCATGCTGGCCATCCAGGCGCTTATGCCCGAGCGGCCGGACTTCGTATTCTCTGGAGTCAACCACGGTCCCAACATGGGCGAGGACGTGCTCTACTCGGGCACGGTGGCGGCCGCCATGGAGGCGGTGACCCTGGGCGTGCCGGGCATCGCCATCTCGTTTGCGGGAAATCAGCCGGAGACGATGGCCACCTACCGTCCCCTGCTGCTGGAGCTGGTTCAGCGGATCACCCAAGTGCGCGACTTCCCGGAGCAGATGTTGCTCAACATCAATTTTCCCAGAATCCCGGCGTCGGAGGTCAAGGGCATTCAGGTCACCAAGCTGGGAAGCCGCTACTTTTCCGAGTCGCTGACCCGGATGAAGGATCCGTGGGGCCGGGAGATCTTCTGGATCGGAGGCGGAACGATCACCTGGACCGGTGGAGAAAACTCCGACCACCTGGCTGTTGCCGAGGGCTACGTTTCGGTCACGCCACTGCACATGGATCTGACCAATTACTCGCTGCTGGAAACGGTTCGGGGATGGTCGCTGGAGGGGTAGGGGAGGGCGACAGCTACGGGGGCTATCGGACCCGGCTGGTGGAAACCCTCCGGCGCAAGGGAATACGAGACCTGTCGGTGCTGCGCGCCATCCAGATGGTGCCGCGGCACCTTTTCGTGCCGGAGAGCGTGCGGCATCGGGCTTACGAGGACGCGGCGTTGCCGATCGGCAGTGGGCAGACCATCTCCCAGCCGTACGTCCAGGCCCGGTATCTCGAGTTGATCGGTCTCACCGGGCAGGAGAAGGTCCTCGAGATCGGAACCGGATCGGGGTACCAGACGGCCCTGCTCGCGCTGGTAGCCAGCCTGGTGTTCAGCGTCGAGCGGTTTGCCGGGCTGGCCCAGAGTGCGCGCGCCGCCCTCGCGGCGGCAGGCATTCGCAATGTGACGGTGCTGGTGGGAGATGGGACGCTGGGGTGGCGTCCGTTTGCGCCCTACGACGCTATCCTGGTTTCCGCGGCGTCGCCTGAGGTACCGGCCCCTCTCGTGGAACAGCTCGCACCGGGGGGGCGAATGGTCATCCCTCTCGGGGACCGCGTCTCCCAGGCGCTGACACTGGTGGAGCGCCAGGGTGACACAGTGCGCACCAGTACGATCGCCGACGTTCGCTTCGTGCCGCTGGTGGGCGAATTCGGCTTTCGCCAGGAATAGACTCCGGGAGACTGTGCATGGATCTGCTGCCCCGCCTCATCGATCTCTTTCTGCACCTGGATCATCACCTGGGCCAGCTGATCTCCCAGTATGGCACCTGGACGCACCTGATCCTGTTCCTGATCGTCTTCTGCGAAACCGGGCTGGTGGTCACCCCCTTTCTGCCGGGCGACTCGCTGCTCTTCGCCGCCGGGACGTTCGCGGCGCTCGGCGCGCTCGACCTCTGGCTGCTGGTACTGCTCCTGATCATCGCCGCGATCGCGGGGGATACGGTGAACTACTGGATCGGTGCCTATATCGGTCCTCGGGCATTCGGGGGGGACATCCGTTTTCTCCGGAAGGAGTACCTCGACCGGACTCACGCCTTCTACGAGAAGCACGGCGGCAAGACGATCATCCTGGCTCGCTTCGTTCCGATCATCCGTACCTTCGCTCCCTTTGTCGCCGGAGTCGGTGCCATGAGCTACCCGAAGTTCATCGTCTACAATGTGGTCGGCGCGGTGCTGTGGGTGGGCTTATTCGTGCTCGGCGGCTACTTCTTCGGCAACATCGCGGTGGTGCGGGAGAACTTCACGCTGGTGATTCTGGCTATCATCGCAATCTCGGTGCTGCCTATCGCGGTCGAGGCGCTGCGGGCCCGCCGGAGCCGCCCGGCGTGACCACCAGGTTCCAGGTGTTCGGGATGGTGCAGGGGGTCGGCTTCCGCTGGTTCGTCGCCCGGCACGCCCGCTCGCTCGGTCTCACCGGTTACGCGCGCAATCTGCCGAACGGTGCTGTCGAGGTAGTGGTCGACGGGCCCGAGGAAACGATGCCCGCGCTCGAGCGGCTGCTCCGGACCGGCCCGGCCAGCGCGCAGGTCGAGCGGGTCGAGCGATCCACCGAGCCGGCGACGATCCTGACAGGGAAAGGCTTCGATGTCATGTAAGCCTGGCACTCAACCGAATCCAGTGACCCGATGACGACGGTTGCCGACCGAGTTCAGCGGAGCCTGCGCGCGATTCCCGATTACCCCAAGCCCGGCATTGTGTTCCAGGACATCACGCCGGTTCTGCTGGATGGGCCACTGCTCCGAGACGTCGTCTCCGACATGTGCCGTCCATTCCGGGCCCGCGACGTCACCCACGTGATGGGCATCGAAGCGAGAGGCTTCATCCTGGGCGGGGCGATGGCAGCCGCCCTTGGGGCCGGATTCGTACCGGCCAGGAAGCCGGGCAAGCTGCCTTGGGAGCGCGCAACCGAGTCCTACGATCTCGAGTACGGCAGCGACTCGCTCGAAGCCCACCGGGATGCGTTGAATTCCGGGAGCCGGGTGCTGGTAGTCGATGACGTACTGGCCACCGGTGGCACCGCTAAGGCCGCAGGACTGCTGGCCCGAGGGCTGGGTGCGGAGCTGGTGGGGTGGAGCTTTCTGCTCGAGATCGCCGGGCTGGCAGGACGGGAGCGGCTTTCGGGGGCTCTGTGTCACACGGTCGCGAGGTGTTGAAGGGGGCCTCCGCTGCGCTCTGGATGAGGAGAATGCGAGAACCATTGTCGGCCCCTGGCCAATGAGCCCCTAGCTCATAGCCCCTCCCGGGGTTGCACCGGCCGGTGCAGGGGTCCATTTTCCCCTGTTCCGGTGGATCCGAGCAGGCTTCGGCTGCGAAACTACCTGAAGCCTGGGTTCATAGGTTGAAGCCAACCAGGTAGTTACACTCGCCCCCGTAGCTCAGCTGGATAGAGCAGCAGTTTCCTAAACTGTTGGCCGCGTGTTCGAGTCACGCCGGGGGCATGCTCGCGGTGCCGTCGAGGGGGCCGCAGGATCCCTCTTCAAGAACCTTATAGCTGGACACACATGGCAACGACTGTGGAACCGACCCGGACAGGCCCAGCTCCAGTTCCCGCAGCCACGATACCCTGGTATCAGCAGCACCAGCGGTATCTTCTGGGGGGGATCGTAGTCCTGGCGCTGATGGCGCTCGCGGCGTGGTTCGTGATTGCGAGCGGGAAGCGGAAGGAGGAATTCGCCGCGCGCAGCCTCAATCAGGCGAGAGCGGCCGCCGAGGCGGGGAACCTGCCTCTCGCGTCCAGTGAGCTCCAGAGGCTGATCTCGGCGTACAAAGGCACCGACGCCGCCAGTGAGGCGGTAATCACCCTCAACCAGGTGCGGATGGTCAACGGCCAGAGCGAGTTGGCGGTGGTCGGGCTGAGGGAGTTCCTGGCCAGCAAGCCCAAGCCGCAGTACGTCCCGCCAGCCGCCGGCTTGCTGGCTGCCGCGCTGGAAAATTCCAAACACTGGATCGAGGCAGCCAACGCCTATACCCAAGCCTCGAACGCCGCTGACGTGGACTACCTCAAAGCCAAGTATCTGGTGGACGCGGGTCGTGCCTTCCGCGAAGGCGGCAGGCCGGAGGACGCGGCCAAGGCGTATCGGGCGGTGCTCCAAAAGTATCCCAAGGCACCCAGCGTCACTGAAGCCGAGGTCCGTCTGTCCGAGCTGACGGGCGGGAAGATGTAGGCCCGCACCGACGTGCGGGCGCACAGCGGGTCAGCCAGAGGGTAGCGGGAAGCGGTCCGGAAGGGGTGTGCGGCGATCTTTCTTGGGCATAAGGGAAACGACGTATAAGATATGTTATGTTAAGTTAGCTTGGGGAAAACTATGGAGAACTGTGGACTACTCTGCCCGTTGCCGTTGTATGTTGTTGATGGGTAGGAAGATACTTCGGATTTCCACGCCGTTCCACTACCGCCTCTATTTGCTCTCCCACACCCCTCGGAACAGCAGCCGGCCTTGTCCGGCGAGCCAGACGTCCCTAGCCCTCCTGCCATCCCGTTGAGCCCGTACAGCGAGTTCCGGTCCCCCCCTGGTCCGGAAGCCCAGGGGCAGGTCCGCCTCGCCCCTGCTGGCCAGTGCCAGCGCAGCTGCCACCGTGCCGGTCCCGCAGGCCAACGTTTCTCCCTCCACGCCACGCTCGAAGGTCCGGATGAGCCATGAACCTCCCGGCTTCGGGGGAGGACTCACGAAGTTCACATTGGCCCCGGCGGGCCCCATGCGGGCGTCGGACCGGAGCGTCATCCCACGACCCAAAACATCCACCGAGTCGACGTCGTCCACGCGGACCACGAGATGCGGCACGCCGACCGTTCCGAGCGAAAACCAGTGCTCGCCGGCCTCCGGTCCAGGATCCGGCAAATCCACCGGGAGGTCGCAGTCCGGCAGGTTGATCTCCGCTTCGTCGGCCTGAGCCCGGGAGATCACCCGGACGAGCCCGGCATCGGTGAGGAGGCAGAACTCCCCCGGCGCGACCATCTCCAGGTCTACCGAGAGCCGCCCGCTACAGAGCGCCGCATTCCCGCACATGGCGCCGTGAGAGCCGTCCGAATTCCAGTAGGACATCCGGACTGCCCCCGGTGTGGCAGGCGTCAGGATGACCAGACCGTCGGCCCCGACTCCATTGCGGCGATCACAGATGGCCTGCACCCGAGCGGCAGGCCAGCGCTCGGGCGCCGTGGCGCGGCCGTCGAGCACCACGAAGTCGTTGCCCGAGCCGGTCATCTTGTAGAAGAGGGTTCCCCTCACAGTCGGCCGATGAGCGATTGGAGCCGGAGCCACCACACCATCCAGATCGCCTCCCGGACGATGCGCTTATTCATCTTGCTCTGTCCTTCGACCCGGTCGGTGAACACGATGGGTATTTCCACCAGGCGGAATCCCTTCTTCCAGGCCCGGAAGCTCATCTCGATCTGAAAGGAGTAGCCGTTGGAGCGCACCTTGTCGAAATCGATCGCCGCGAGCACCTCGCGCCGAAAGCACTTGAATCCACCGGTCGAATCGGCCAGCGGCAAGCCGGTGATCCAGCGGGCGTACTCGTTGGCCCCAATGGAGAGGAGCAGCCGCGAGATGGGCCAGTTGATCACGTTGACCCCGGTACGGTAGCGGGAGCCGATCACCACATCGGCATCGTTGGCGGCCCGTACGAAGTCGCCCAGGAATCGGGGATCGTGGGAAAAGTCCGCATCCATTTCGAAGATCAGGTCGTATCCCCGCTCCAGGGCCCAGCGAAAACCGGCGAGGTACGCTTTCCCCAGACCCGATTTCGCGGGCCGGTGCAGCACGTGCACTCGGGGGGTGGACGCCGCCAGTTCGTCGGCCAGCTGGCCGGTGCCATCGGGCGAATTATCGTCCACCACGAGAACTTCGAACCGCGGATCCTGGTGCAGGATGGCGGGTACAACGAGCGGCAGGTTGACCCGCTCGTTGTATGTTGGCACCACGACGAGCAGGCGCTCAGCCACGAGCACGACGAAGGTGGAGGACAGCGCCGACAAGGGTAATCAGGAGGACAGCTGCCCAGGTCGCGACGCTGACCATCGTTGCCATACGGACGATGGCAGGCCGGTAGCGCAGCACCACCCGATGCTCACCGCTCCGGGCCAGAGGCACCGCCATCAGGGCGTGGTTGGCGCGGATCACCGGCACTGAGACTCCATCGATCTCCGCCTCCCAGGATCGGTGATAGGTGCG
Organism: uncultured Gemmatimonadaceae bacterium; assembly: GCA_964487785.1. Classification (GTDB taxonomy): domain Bacteria; phylum Gemmatimonadota; class Gemmatimonadetes; order Gemmatimonadales; family GWC2-71-9; genus CAVVWJ01. Next base: position 10,406 of record CAZASU010000004.1, read on the forward strand.
GCTCACGTTGAGGAGTGCCGGCCCGGTGGACTGAACCCGCACCGCCAGGGTATCGTCGCCGTTGCCCTCGATGACCGCCGTGCCGGTACCCCCGGCCTGCCCCACGGCCAGCACCGGCTCCTCCACGATGGTGGTCTTTGCCGGATCGAACGTCGGCGACCAGAGCGTGGCGATCCGCCGAGCAGAATCGGGCTCGACCTGAATGCCCGGTACCACCGACACGCCTGGCAGAGCAGCGTCATTCATGTACACCGCGACCCGCTGATCGGCGCCGAGCAGCCGAAAGCCCGGGAGCTCCACCCGCCCCGGCAGGAGCACGTAGCGGCCAGCCAGGGCGCGCAAGGCAGCGCTGTTCAAAAAACTGAGCCAGTACTGTTCGAGCTCCGCGCTCGTGCGAGCCGACTGCCGCACGGTGTAGCGCGTGAGATCATTGTACCAGCGCAGCTGGTTTCCATGGTACCCAAAGACCTCCGGAATTCCGTACGTCGCCAGGAAGCCGTCAGGATATACTCCGCCAACGGCCAGGACGCGTTCGCCTGGTGCCAAACGCGCCCGCAACGCCTCGATCCCGGGATCGGGCGGGAAGAAATCATCGTAGCGGACGATCTGAATGTAGCGATGGTCGACCCGGAGCAGATCCAGTGCCGTCAAGCCGATCAGCACGGCGACCACATGCGCTGCGCGCAGGGTCCCCTTGCTCCACAGGTACACGGCAACCCATGAGGTTCCGCAGATGAGCGCCACGATCAGCCCACCAGTGGCGATCCTCGGAACGTTGGCCACGAAGGCTGCCGACCTGTCGGCCTCGGCGGCACCGAAGATCGACGTCCAGGCTCCATATAGTCCGGATCCGTTGGCGAGCGCCCCCACTGCAATCAGGAGCGCGGCCACCCCGCCGGTTGCGAGAGCCATCGACAGCGCCCGGCGGGCGCGCGGATCTGCTCCGGCCAGCACGCGGTCCAACAGCAGGGCCGCCAGAAGGGTGAGAGCCGCGATGGCGACGAAGGTGGCGAGACTCGGAGCCCGAAAGTTCCTGAGGCCGGGCACCACCGAATACAACAACCGGAACACCGGGGTTCCGGCGCCGAGCGCGTAGAGGAGCGCGACGGCGGCCATGGCCCCCAGTCCCCAGCGACGGTGGTCGCCCTTGAGGCCCGCTAGGGCTGCGATGCCCAGCGCCAACACCAGCGCTCCACCGTATTCCGAATTGTGCTTGAAGGGGTTCTTACCCCAGTAGGTTTCCGACTGCGCGTCGGTTCCGCTGAAGTCGGGAATGAACAGCGAAAGCGCCTCCTCGGCGTGTAGCGACCAGGTGGCCGAGTACTCGAATCCCCGACCGGGGCCGGCGCGGGGCGAATCCTCCCGCAAGTACCGGTACATGGGGAACAGTGTAATGGCTGCTACCCCGATCGCCGTGAGCGCAGCGAGCATCCCGCCTGCGAGCCCGGTGGCGAGCAGTGCCCCGCCCTTGCGGCGCCGGGTGAACAAGCTGCCAAGGGCATACGCCAGGAGGGCGACATAGGCGTAGTACGCGAGCTGCGGGTGGGCCACGACCATGAGCCCGGCCACCGCGCCGAGCCATAAGAAACGGATCCATGATCGCCGCTGGAGCGCGGTGAGCAGGAGCCACAACGCTGCCGGGAACAAAGCTGTGACATACACCTTGCCATCTTGCCCGCCCCAGACGAGGCTCACCAGGTTGGCGGAGAGGAGGTACGCCGCCCCGGCAAACAGAGCCACCCACCGGCTCACCCCGAAGGCCCGGGCCGCCAGATACATGAACACACCGGCAAGGTACACGTGAAGGATGAGCTTCCAGGCGAGCGCGCCAGGCATGGGCAAGAGAAAGTGCAGGATCGACGCGGGATACAGGATGTCGCCGCTACCCGCCTCGATCGTGGGCACCCCGCCGAAGAGATAAGGATTCCACAGCGGCATCCGACCCAGTGCCTTGATGTGCTCGACAAAGAAAGAGCGAAACATGATGCCGGCGGCGATGGTGTCCTGCCCCAGCAGCATCGAGCCTGGTCCGCTCACGAGGTACTCGCGGAACACGAGAATCGTCAGCACGCCCATCACCACGAAGGGTGCCCATCGGGGCAAACCATCCAGCTCGGACGATTGGGGCTGTTGCACTCAGGCCTCTCGGACCGAAGGGGGATTCGGCGCACTGCGCCGGAGAAGGAGCGGGATGGCCGGGAGGACCTCAGTTCCGGTGAGCAGGAGCCGGCTGGCAAGCGCGAGCGCGGCAGCGGGCTTGAGCCCGATATCGCCGGCCAGCATCAGGATGAAGACCGATTCCCGGGGACCCAGACCTGCCGGCGCGAAGAGCGCGAGGAAGCCGACCAGATAGGAGCAGGTGAAGACGCCAACCGCTTGAGGTACGCTCAGAACGACGCCGGGAAGCAGACCCCGAGCCAGCAGCAGCACCGCAACGCCGTAGCCGGTCCACGCAAGGACATTCGCGATGAAGGCAAGCGCCAGTATCGAGGGCGCGATGGCGCGGAGACTGGGCCAGGAGCTCGGTAGCAACCGGCCGACCCGGTCGAGGAAGGACTGCGAGGACACCAGCGCCACGCCGGCGATAGACATGGCGATGATTGCCGTGGCAATGGGAACGGCCCATGGCCCTACAGCCTTAAACGTCTCCCGCGCTGTAATGACAACCACGGCCGCACCACTCGCGAGAGCCAGCGCCTGAAGCACGATTGCTCCGCCGACGGCCGCGGCGGGATCCACTCCGGCCCGCTGGGCCAGTAGCGCCGCTCCCGCCACCGTCCAGACCTTCCCCGGCACGTACTTCCCGAGGCTGGACAGGAACCAGATGCGTGCGGCCGTCAGAAATGCCAGGCGTTGGCCCATACTGAGGACCACCCGCCGCCAAGCCTCTATCAAGACGGCGTAGCTGGCGAAGACGAGCAGCACGCTGGCCACTATCCAGGCCGGCGAGAACTGCCATTCGATTGGCTGGGCTCGAAGACTTTGCCAGTTGATCAGGACCGATCGAGCCGCCAGCCCAACGAGCAAAGCTCCTGCAGCAAATTGCAGGAACCGCCAGACCTTACGCCGCGCCACTGGGCTGTTCCGAGTGCACCTGCGCCTGGGTGACGTTCCCTGCCGCATCCTCCACGGCTACGATCGGGTGACCGGGCAAGGCCGTCAGGGTAACCCGTCCATCCGCGGAGATCCGGGCGGCACGGACCGAGCGCCGGAACCGGCGCCACTCCACGATTTTCCTTGCGGACGCGAAATACGGGCGATCGCTCGCCAGCGTCTCCAACAGGCGGACGAAGGCCGGCTCGGCACCGGGAAATCCCAGCGCCTCCGTCAGGTTTGGGTGCCAGAGACCGACCCAGGCGCCCTCCACTGCCTTGCAGGCGCGGGCCAGCTCCAAACCATCCTCAATCCAGCGTTGCACGTCTTCCCCTCCGGAACACGCGCGATCCATCCAGTTGAGCGGCACCAAGTCCAACGGCATCAGCACCTCGCGGCTGGCATCCCAGGCAGGCAGGACGTCAGCCGTTCCGAGTCGGAATCCGTTTCGATCGGCAAATCCCCACGTGGCATCGTAACCGAACCCGGCCTTGACCATAGCTCGCTGGGTCACGCCTGGGCGCATGCGACGGACGTGTTGGCGAGCGCCGGTGATCGGGCGCTGAGTCAACCGGCTCAACATGCGGCGCTGCGATGTCATGAGCTCCGCATCCCCCTCCGTGGCAAAGCTGCCGTGAAGCCCGATTTCACGGCCGGCCTGGGTGACCGCGCTGAGGATCCGGTGAGTTGCCGGAGAGTCGGGCCGGTAGGCGGACTCGCCTGCGACCAACGAGCGAAGGGTGGGGTCGGAGCAGGTAACGAACCAGGTGGCTGGAATGCCGTGATGCGCCTCGAGCTGGAGCACTGTATGGACGCCACGGCTCACAGGGTCCTTTCCCAGGCTGCGCGCGGCTGCGAGGGCAACGCGCGCAGTCAACTTCCAGGCTCCCTTCCGGCCCAGCTCTGCCATGCGGAGAAGCGGGAAGAGTGCCCACCATTCCACGACATCGAGGTCATGCGTGACGAGCGCGGCCCAGCGGTATCCCCCGGGCCATGGGGCGAGGAACCGCATCGGACGGCGCTCGGCTACGGCCGCAGCGGCGCGGCGGAGCTCGGTTCCGAGTATGGAAACGAGCGGTTTGCGGCTCTGGCCGGCCGCTACGAGGGGATTCTTGTCCGCCGGCACCCGTCCATGCCGGTCAACCGCGCCGGAGCGTTGCTCGGTGGCGCCACCGGCCACCTCGGCCACCGCGAAGAGCGCAGCGGTGGTCACCCGCACCTCTCCGTTGGCTCGCTCCAGCGCCGCGGCTGGGAGCAGGTCAGCTACCGGCGTTTCGGAATTGGGCCGATCGATTACCGTGAGCCGTACGATATCGCATTCGGCTCGCTCGGCCACGAGCAGGCGTGACAGGTCTACCAGGACATCCAGTCCGAAGCGCTCGGCAGGACGGAGCCGTTCCGGTGCTACATCCACCCGAATCACTGCCACCCCGGTCCGGCCAGGAACTCGTGCACGCTGCTGGCCGGCCGCCCCGCGACATGAAGCGGAGGGACGTTCTGGAGCACCACGCGGTTGGTGTCAATCACGGGGCCCCGAGCCGGCCAGCCCGGAAAGAAGGCGGTCCGAGCCCACCGCTTGAGAGTCTCATCTGAAGGCGCCAAGCGAAGCTCACGAGTCATCCCAGTTAACGGTAGAGGCCGGCGCCAGTAATCATAGGCCCGCGGTATAGCCTGTCTACCCCAGCGCCGCTTCAACTCCACCAACGCCGCCGTGCGCGGGCGCGAACCTTCCCCGTCCTCGGATGGCTCAGCGGTGCGGCTGATGGTCAGCGACGGCATCGTATATCTCGAGAAAGCGGCCGATGGCGGTTTTGGGGGAATGGGTTCGGAGCACGTGCTCCTTCCCTGCCCTGGCCAAACGCTCCCGCAGCGGCAGGTCCGTCAGCAGGCGTTGAATCTGAGTTGCCAGGTCGTCCGCGTCACCGTCACGGGCAATGAGCCCGGTCTTCTCGTGAAGGATGACCTCCGGGATCCCGCCCGCCGCAGTGCCGACGACGGCGCATCCCGCCAGCAGCGCTTCCACCAAGGTCAGACCCAATCCTTCCGCCTGACCCCGGCTGGGAAGCACGGTGACCTCGCTGGCGCCGTATTCGGCCGCCATTTGCCCCTGGGGAACGAATGGTGCCCATGTCACTCGTGACGCGAGGCCGAGCCTGTGGGCAAGAAGGTCGAGCTCGGCCCTGGCGGGGCCCTCACCCAGAATCTTCAGCTGGCAGGCGATGCCGCGCCGCTCGAGCTCGGCGACCGCACGCAGGAGCACATCCACTCCCTTGCTCGGCACCAGATTCCCCGCGTAGAGGATCCGGGGAGGCTCCAGTTTGATGGCTCGAGCGCCCTCGAGGAAGCGGTTCACGTCCACCGGCATCGGCGTTACCAGCACCTCGGTATTCAGTGCGGGAAGCATCCGGCGAATGTCTCCCGCCAGGAACCGGGACACCGCGGTGACTCGGGCCGCCCTTCGGAACGCGGGCAGTGCAACCCGCCGAATCAGCTCACCCCGCTCCAGGAGCCGGACGTCCGAACCATGGCAGGTAATGAGGTAGGGCACCCGACTTCGGCTGGCGAACCAACCGCCGGGAACCCACCAGTGGGCGTGAATCACGTGGGGCTCGAAGCTGCGCACCGCCCGTCCGATTGCGTGAGCGAAGGCCACCAGGAATCCCGGGAACGCGAGCGCGGCCATCGGCGAGAGCAGGGTCTGGTGATGAAGACTGCCGGTGTAGGCAACCCGCTCCCAGCGGTCTGGCGCATAGCGGAAGCGGCGCACCCGCACGCCCCCGGTCTGCTCGTCGCGCGGAATTCCCGGTGCATGCGGCGCGATCACCTCGACTCGATAGCCACCCGCGGCGGCTCCTTCGGCGATGCGGGCCACGAACGCTCCGGCGCGATCACCGGCAAAGCGGGGATAGTTGTGGGTGATCGTCAGAACCCGCAGGCGCTCAGCTGGCAAGGGCATTCCGATACCATCCCTCGCACAGTTGGGCCACGTTGTCGGGGGCGAGTCGGGCCCGCCATGATTCGCCCACCAGGCGCCCCATGGTCAGACGGTCGGGGTCGCCCTGGAGATCCAGCACGCTGTCGGCGATTGCCTCGGCCGACGGCAGCGCCAGGCGGCCGGGGCCCGACTCCGGGACTATGTCCACTGCGGCCCCGCTATCCCAGCAGGCCACCACGGGGACGCCCGAGACAAGCGCCTCGATGGCGGACAACGCGGTACCGTCTGCCCGAGCCGTGAAGAGCATGACGTCGGCGAGCTCGAGATAGGCCCGCGCTTCGAGCGGGGACATGGCTCCCACAAAGCGGACCAGCGCCGAAACCCCCAGACGAGCCGCCCGCTGCTCCAGAGAGAGACGCTCCGGCCCGTCTCCTACGATGGTCAAGGGGAAGTCGTGGCCGCACGAGGCCAGCACGGCGGCGGTCTCGATGGCGAGCTCTACCCGTTTCGAGGCGACGAGCCTGGAGATGACCACTGCACCTCCCCCGCCCCGCGTCCAGGGATAGGTGCGGGTATCGGCCGGCATGGGATGGATGTGGGCGTTGTCGACAAATCGGCCGGCGGCGGTCTGAACCCAGGTGCCGATCTCGCGCGAGACCGTAGTTACGACGGCGGCGCGCTGAACAAGCGGACGTGCCAGCCAGCGTGCGATCCGGGACGCCTTCAACAGGGGAGCATCGGTCCCATGCACGGTCAAGACGAGTGGGGTTCCAGCGGGCGCCGCCAGGCCGGCAGGCATCCAGCCGTGAGCGTGGACAAGGTCGGCGCCGGCGGTCAGCTCGTGGCGGGCAGCTGCGCGCAAGGACCGCCTCAGGCGCGCCAGGGCGAGCCACCCGATGGGGGTTCTCAGCGCCGCCGCGATCGAATCCGGGCTCGAGATCGTCTCGCGAATGGAGCGACCGGTCCGCACCCGACTGACCGGCACCCCGTCGACCTCCGCTGGTCCTGATTCGTCGCTGGGCGTGACAACCCGGACCGAGATTCCCCGGCGCATGAGAGCGCGGGCGAGCGTGCCGAGCGCGGCGCCGGAGGGGTCGCCTGGCCTGCGTGGGTAGTTATGGGTCAGGAAGACGACCCGCACCGGTCAGTCCCGGACGTCGAGCTTCTCGAGCCGAGCGAGGTCGCGGGCGATCTCTCGAGTCTCCTCGCGCATTCCGGCGATGATCTCGCCCAGAAAGCCGAATCCGAAGAGGACAATGCCGCTAATCACCATCATCTCGACCAGATTGAGCAGCGGCCGGAGCCCGATACCGTAGCCGTAGCGCAGCACCAGCGCCGCGATGCCGGCCAGCAGGCCGATAACAAAGAGAATGGCGCCGCCGACCCCGAAGAAGAGCATGGGTTTGCGGCCGAACCGGAGCTGGAACCAGACCGAGATCAGGTCGAACAGTCCGACGGGGATCCGTTTCCAGTTGAACTTCGAGATGCCGGCCCGCCGGGGGTAGAGTGGAATCGGCAGCGACGTGAGCCGATAGCCGTCGGCCGCGGCGATCACGACCATATACCGATGCCAGTCGGGACGGAGTGGCACACCGAGCATGACTTCCCGCCGATAGGCCTTGACCGAATTGAGATCGGTGACCCGAACACCGAAGAGCCAGCGACAGAGAACGTTGTAGACATTGGACACGAATGCCTTCTCGTACTTTCCCTGCTTGGTGCCGGTGACTATATCGGCCCGTCCGTCGAGAATCGGAGCCACCAGTCCGGGGATGTCCTCGGGGAGGTACTGGAGATCGGCCGGGTAGAAAACGAAGACGTCCCCCCGGGCGATGTCGCCGGCCGAGCGGAGGCTGTCGGCAATCCCGCGCTGCCGGCGGTGGGTGACGACCGAGAGAAACGGGTATTCCCGCTCCAGATCACGAAGCACCCGGTCGCTCCCGTCCCGGGAGCCGTCGTTGACGACGATGACCTCGAACGAGAAGCCCGAAGGGCCAAGGGCGTCCGCGCAGCGCTGGAGAAATTCAGGAAGGTTTGGTGCCTCGTCCTTGGCCGGGACGAGCACGCTCACATCCAGCGTCTCGACCGCAGCGATGGTCATACGCGCTTCCGCATTCGCGCCGGAAGGATGCCCAACTGGTCGCGGTACTTGGCGACCGTGCGGCGGGCGATCTGAATCCCCTGCTCCTGGAAGAGGTGGACGATCTGCTGATCGGTGAGCGGCTTGGCGTTGTTTTCCTCGCCTACCATCTTCTCCAGCTTGGCCCGGATCGAGCGGGCGCTCGCGTCCTCGCCTGAGGCGGTGGAGAGAGCGCTGGAAAAGAAGAACTTGAGGGGAAGCACACCACGCGGCGTCTGGACAAACTTCTCGTTGGTCACCCGGCTTACGGTGGATTCGTGCATGTTGATGACCTCGGCCACTTCCCGCAGGGTGAGCGGCTTGAGGTACTCGACGCCCTTCTCGAAGAAGTCACGCTGCCGGTCCACGATGAAATTCATCACTTTCAACATGGTCTGGCGTCGCTGCTCGATCGCCTGAATCATCCAGTTGGCGCTGTTCATCTTGGAGGCGATGAACTCCCGGTTTTCCGGCGTCATCTTTTTCTTGTCGCGGGCGATTTCCTGGTAGGAGCGGCTGAGGCGAAGCCGCGGCATGCCGGTGTCGTTGAGGAACACCTGGTAGCGGTTTCCGATCTTTTCCACGATCAGATCGGGAATGATGTACCCGTCGCTCTGCTTGGAGTGCTTCAGGCCGGGCTTGGGATCGAGCCGGGAGAGCTGATCGGCTGCCGCTTGCACCGCCACCGGTTCGACTCCGAAGCGCTTCGCCAGGTCGTTCCAGCGGTGCGCGATAAGGTCGGGAAATGCCTCCGAGACGAGACGATAGGTGAGTGAGGTGGTATCGGCCAGCTCCACCAGCTGGATCAGCAGGCACTCCCGGAGATCCCGCGCCCCAATGCCGGATGGGTCGAGCCGCTGGATGACAGTCAGCATCTCCTCGGCCTCGACCATCGTGTAGAAAGGCGGGGCGGACGGAGAAGAGGCGGAAGGGGCGGACGCACGCAACGGCTCCGCCCGTGGACCCGCAGGACGGACTTTTGCCCTTTCCGCCTCTTCATCTACCGCCTCCTCATCGTCCGCCTCTTCCGCCCGAACGTGCCCCGCCATGAGCAGGTTCACGGAGTTGAGGATTTCCTCGAGCGACGCGGCAAGGTAGCCTTCCTCATTGACGTTGCCCAGAAACTCTTCCGCCAGCAGCAGCTGGCGCGGCGTCAGGATGAGCATCTGGAGCTGCTCCCGCAGATGGTCGATCAGGTCGCGGGACTCGACCGTGACCGGCTCGGTGTACTCCAGCTGTTCGTACTGCTCCCGGGTGCCGCCTACCTCGAACCCGTTGAGCAGGATCTCCTCCCAGTCGACCTCCTCCGCCTTCTCTTTCTGCTCCTTCTCTTTTTCAGCGGTGGCCTGCTCCGGCGTCTCCTCCTCCGGCTCCAGCAGCTCGAGGAAGGGGTTGGCCAGCAGCTCCTGCTTGAGATGCTGCTGCAGGTCCATCATGGGCATGTACAGCATGTCCATGGCCTGGTACAGCCGAGGATTGACCCGCAGCTCCTGCCGGAGGCTGGTATGTTGGGAAAGCCCGGTTCTCATGCCACGGCCTCGAGACGGGCGCGGAGCCGCGCCGTGAGCGTCGGCCCCAGGTACAGCTGGGCAACCCGGTCATCATAGACCAGGTCGCGTACAGTGCCGGCGGCCTGCACTTTTCCTTCGAACATGATGTAGGCCCGATCTACGATGTCGAGAGTCTGCTCCACATTGTGATCCGTGATCAGCACGCCAATGCCGCGATGTCTGAGGCCGGCGACGATGGTTTGGATGTCGTGCACGGCGATCGGATCGACGCCGGCGAACGGTTCGTCCAGTAACATGAACTTCGGGTCGGAAACCAGCGCCCGGGTGATCTCGAGCCGCCGCCGCTCACCGCCGCTCAGCGTATATGCCCGGCTCTTGCGAAGATGTTTGATCGACAGCTCATCCAGCATGCGGTCCAGCCGGCTGTAGCGCTCGTCGCGGTCGAGGCCGCGGGTCTCCAGAATGGCTAGAATGTTCTCCTCGACCGTCATCTTGCGGAAGACCGAGGGTTCCTGCGCCAGGTAGCCGATGCCGTTGCGCGCCCGCTGGTACATCGGCGCGTCGGTGAGGTCGACCCCGTCCAGGCGAACGCGGCCCTGGTCCGGCCGGATGAGGCCTGTAATAAGGTAGAAGGTCGTGGTCTTTCCCGCGCCGTTCGGGCCGAGCAGCCCGACGATCTCTCCCTGCTCCACCCGAACGCTGACATCGTCCACTACCCGGCGTCCCTTGAAACTCTTGCTCAGATTGAGCCCCTCGAGGAGGCTGGACTTGGTTCGCTGGGGAATGAAGGATTTGGCCCGCTGCACCGCGCGCCGGGCTGACCCGAGCAAGGCGTCGTAGACCGTCTGCCGCTCTTCCGGCGCAGGACCCCACCAGGCTACCCGGGGCCTGACGGTCTGCCAGTAACCCGGAGCGGTGTCGAGAATCCAGCCTTCGGTGGCGAGCCGCGGAAGGACGGAATCATTGAGGTGGTGCCGCACCTCATCGCCGGATACTTCCTGGTCGGCGTCGCCGGTTGGCTGATAGCAGGCCAGATAGGCCTCGCGATAGCTGTGCACCAGGTCGGCGAACGCGATGCTGTCGGTCGGGCCGGCAGCGCGGACGATGGCGGCCAATCCTATGGGAACCGACGGGTCCCGATCGCCCAGCGCGGCAACCCATTCCGGGGCGGTCATCTTCTGACCGGCCCTCCGGGGGGAGAAGCGGGCTGCGGTTTGGCGGAATCGGGTGCGGTCGGCGCATCCGCGGCCTCCAGCTGGATCCCATCGACCTGCCCGCGGACATCCACCCGGTCCACTCCGCCCTTCGGGGCCGGACTCATCGTCATGACGATGACGTCACCCCGGGCGTAGTTGATCGAGGGGCGATCCGGATGCTTCAGGTTGGGGTCCACGTGGTACGACTGGGCTCCTTTCCGCGCCACGATGCGGCTCAAGGCAGCGCGGCGGATGCCGGCCGAGTCCCGCTGGACGAAGTTGGCCAGGACGGTGTCGCCGCGCATCCAGTCGCGCTGCTTGCTGATGGAATCGATCGTCCCACCCAGCCATGCCGACCCGAAGCCTCGGACCTCCTTGAGCTGCTGGGCGGGGGTATCGAGCGCGAGTGAATCAGCGCGCATGGCGTAGGCTGGGGAGGTGGCGTAGGGACGGATCGAGTCCCCCCAGGCCAGCGTCTGTTCGAGTTTCCTGTTATTGAGGTCGAGTCCGATGGTGTCCGCCACCAGATCCCACTCCTTGCTGACCGCATGGCCGCCGCCTTTGGCCACCACGTAGGTCAGTTCCCTCTGGTCGAGCTTCAGGTCCAACCGTCGGCCGGTCAGGTTGAAGCTGTCCCGCCCCAGACCTCGCATCACCGGATTGCCACCGAGGAGGGTACCGTCGCTTCCCTTGCCGGTGTCCAGTCTGAGCGAGTCACCCCGGGCGGCGAAATCGCTGCGATCGATCGTCACCTTTCCGCCGGCCCAGAGCCGATCGCCGCCCTTCAGTCGCGTCCGGTCCGCCACGATGAGGTAGGGCTCGGCCGGTTTGGCGCCGGTGGGGGTTGTCGCATACTGAATCCGGGGGCGTCCGGTCGCGAACATCTCCAGGGTGTCGCGCACCCCCTTGACCACCCGGTAGTAGTCGAGGGCCGGGCCGGCCAGGGTGGACCCGGTCTTGAGATTCCTGGTGATCACCCTGCCCCGTGCCTCCCACTTCTCGCCGTTTCGGTAGTAGGTCCCATGGTCGGCATCCATGGTGAGGGTGGAGTCGCGGTACTTCACGTTGCCGATGAACTGCACCACGTTACCACCGTACGCGGCCACGCTGTCGCTCTGCATCGTGAGCTGCTGCCCGCGGCAGCTGAGCCGGACGTTGCCCCCGGCGAAGTAGTTGGTACCGGACGGGGTTTCGTTGACGCTACCCTGGCGGTCGACGTTGTCGATCTGAAAGACACAGCGATCGGACTGGCCGTACCCGAGCTGCGACCACCCCAGCAGAATCAGAACGGCCAGTCCGAGCGGGGCAGCGGGGCAGCGGGGCAGCCTGGCAGCAACAGCATACTGGAGTGCCTGGCCGTATGGAAACACACTGCCCCGCTGCCCCGCTGCCCCGCTGCCCCGCTTCACCGTTGCCCCGGCAGCAGGAGGCCTTCGCCCGATACGCCTCGCGGGCGGTCCGTCACCACATTCTTGAAATCGGGATCGGAGCGGAAGCTGTTCCCCTCCAGGTGCTCCTCACCCCTGTCGAACGAGAATTGCTTGTCGGTCATGATCTGGTTCGTGGCGTTGTCGTAGCGTAGCGATTCGCTCGAGAGCCGGCGTCCGTCGGGTGATACCACCAGCACGTTCCCCGTGGCCTCCATCGAACCGTCCTGCCACCGGTATGTGCCCCGTTGCGCCGTCAAGGTGGATCCCTCCGCGCCCTTGATGTCGAAAAACACCACCTTGACCTTATGCAGCTCGGTGATCTGGGTCGGCTCGTAGTAGAATGCCGTATCGGCTTCGACCCGGCTACGCCGGACTCCGTCATTGGTCACGTAGTGGGAGAAGCCCTCGAGCACCTGGTCGGCGCTATCGGTAGCCTGGACCGTGGTCGTCGGCCGGACGCCGGTGTCCTCGCAGGCCAGCGCCGCCGCTGCGGAAAGCACGATCACTAGGCGGCGCAGTCGGGCAGCGGGGCAGCGGGGCAGCAGGGCAGCTTGTTCCCTTGCATAAAGACTCTCCGGTGTGCTGTTCCGGCCCCGCGGCCCCGCGGCCCCGCCGCCATGCCTCATACTGCCCCCGCCCGCATCAGATCGTGAAGATGGACCACACCTACAATGGCACCCTGCTCATCCACCACCGGAAGCACGATGATCTTGTGTTGCTGCATCGCTCCCACCGCGGCGGCGGCCAGATCACCGGGCGCCGCAGTCTTGGCCGATCGGGTCATGACCTCGGACACCCGACGCTCGAGGAAGCGTGGATCACGCTCGGCCAGGCGGGTGAGATCCCCCGTGGTGAGCACCCCGGACAGATGCCCGTTCTCAACGACCATCGCGAGGCCCCGGTCGTGCGCCAGACTGACGACCGCATCGCGCATGGTGGCATCGGGCCGGAGCACCCGGCCTGCCGGCAACATCACGTCCTGAACCCGGAGGAGAAGTCGCCGGCCGAGACTCCCGCCAGGGTGGCGCTCCGCGAACTGCTCCCGGGTGAATCCCCGTTCCTCCAGGAGCGCGACCGCGATGGCGTCTCCCAGCGCCAATGCCACGGTGGTGCTCGCCGTCGGAGCGAGGTCGTGGGGACACGCCTCCTCCTCCACCGTGCCGTCCAGCGCCACGGCAGCCACCCGGGCCAGCACCGAGTCCATCGCTCCGGTGATTGCGATGATCGGCACGTGGAGCCGCTGCAACGATCCCACCAGCCCGAACAGATCCTGCGACTCCCCGCTCTTGCTCAACACGATGGCGACGTCGTCGGGTCCCACTATGCCCAGATCGCCATGCAGCGAATCCACGGGATGGAGGTAGGAAGCCGGGGTGCCGGTCGAGGTCAGCGTGGACGCGAGCTTCCGCGCGATGAGTCCGGACTTTCCGACGCCCGACACAATGACTCTACCCTTCGCCTCGGCCAGCAAGCGCACCGCGCGGGCGAACTCGCCGCCCAGCCGGCGCCCGGTCTCCGAGACCGCCGCGGCCTCCAGCTGGAGCACTCGTCGCCCCGCCTCGATCAGCGCCGAGTCGTCAAGCCGCACCGGCAGTCTGCTCCGTAAAATAGCGGGCCAGCGTTTCGGCCCAGTCACCGCGGGCGCGGAGGAGAGCCTCGACCACTTCCCGCACCGCGCCATGACCGCCGGCGGCCAGAGTGACGTGTGCCGCTACCGCCTTGATCTCCGGCACCGCATTGGCCACGGCGATCGGCAGCCCGACCTTCCGCAGCACCGGCAGGTCGGCGAGATCGTCGCCGACGAAGGCCGCCTCCTCCCACCCGATGCCGCGACGCTGAAGCACGTCGGCAAAGGCCGCGACCTTCCGGGGACCGGGGACCTGCAGCAGCTCCTCGACTCGAAGCTCCGCCGCCCGGAGCGCCGTTGCCTCGGAGCTCCTCCCGCTGAGCCAGACAACCGGAAGTCCGGCGGTCCGGAGGAGTATCAGGCCGAGTCCGTCCTGAATGTCGAAGCGCTTGAGCTCCACGCGCTGACCCGCTACCGGCCCGATAAACACCCCGTTGTCGGTCAACACCCCATCCACGTCGAGGCCGACCAGCCGGACCCGGCGAGCGGCAGCGGCACTGAGCGTTTTCATACCCGAGCTCGTCCCCAGACGTCGAGCGTCTGCCCAACCAGGTCGGCCAGCTGATCGAGCGGCCACTGGGTGGCGGCGTCGCTCAGGGCCCGAGCCGGATCGGGATGAGTCTCCAGAAAGAATCCGTCGGCTCCGGCTGCCGCCGCCGCCGCGAGCAGCGGCCGGATGAACTCCCGCTGCCCCCCGCTGGCTCCACCTTCCCCCTGCCCCGGCTGCTGCACCGCGTGGGTGGCGTCGAAGATGACCGGAGCGCCGGTGGCCTGGCGCAGGCGGACGAAGTTGCGCATGTCCACCACGAGATCACCGTAACCGAAGAAGGTTCCCCGCTCGGTGATCGCGACCTCGGACGCGCCGGCGCTCCGCACCTTCTCGACCGCGCCCCGCATGCCTTCGGCGTGCATCCACTGTCCTTTCTTGATATTGACCGGCTTCCCGGTGCGTCCGGCCGCTACCAGGAGGTCCGTCTGACGGCAGAGAAACGCGGGAATCTGGAGCACGTCGGCCACCTGGGCGACGGCCGCGGCCTGCGGTGCCTCGTGAATATCGGTGAGCACGGGGAGTCCGCTGGAGGCTCTGGCCCGCTCGAGCGCACGGAGGCCATCGTCCAAACCGGGCCCGCGATTGGCGGTGAGCCGCGAGCGGTTCGCCTTGTCGAAGCTGGCCTTGAGGCACACCGGAATTCCGAGGTCGCGCTCGATTCGAGCCAGCACCTCGGCCACCTTGGCCAGCACGTCGCCAGGCTCGATGACACAGGGCCCGGCGATGAGAAACGGGGTGCGCCCGAAGGACCAGCCCATCAGCGCGAGCTCTCGGCCAGCTCCTCGGCTGCCGCGCGCGCCGGGCCGGCGGCACGACGACGCATCGCCGCGGCGATGAACCCCGCGAAGAGCGGGTGCGGGCGGGTGGGCCGTGACTTCAGCTCGGGATGGAACTGACAACCGATGAACCAGGCATGATCGGGCAGCTCGATGACCTCCACCAGGCCTCCATCGGGAGACTGACCGGACAGTCGAAGCCCGAATTCCGCGAGCACGTCGCGGTAAGCGTTGCTGACCTCCCACCGGTGGCGGTGCCGCTCGCTTATCTCACCGGTACCGTATGCCTGGGCCACGCGCGAGCCGGGCCGGAGCCGCGCGGTGTAGGCTCCGAGCCGCATGGTTCCGCCCAGGTCGGACACCTCGCGCTGCGACTGCAGAAGCGAGATGACCGGGGTTTCGCAGTTGGGCTCGAACTCGGTGCTGTTGGTGTCGGGAAGGCGGCAGACGTTGCGGGCGAACTCGATGATGGCAACCTGGAGTCCGAGACAGATGCCGAAGAACGGGAGGTCGTTCTCCCGCGCCCAGCGGACCGCCTCCACCATCCCGCCGATGCCGCGCTCGCCGAACCCCCCGGGGATGAGCAGCCCATCGCAGCCGCCGAGCAGGCGCTTGGCAGCTGCCTGGTCGGTAAACTGATCGCTCGCGAGCCACTCGATCTCGACCCTGGCCTCGCTCGGGATGCCACCGTGAATCAGGGCCTCCTGCACCGACTTGTACGCATCGTGCAGGTCGGTGTACTTGCCGACCACGGCGATACGCACCCGGTGGGTCGGATGCAGGATCCGCTCGGTCATGATCCTCCAGGGCTGGAGGTCGGGCTCCTTGGTCTCCAGCCGCAGCCGCTGGCAGACCTCCCGGTCCAGCCCCTGCTCGAAGAACCGCACCGGGATCTCATAGATCGATTTTACGTCCGGGCTCTCGATGACGCAGCCGAAGTCCACGTTGCAGAACAGGGCGATCTTGCGCTTGATCTCGGACACCAGCGGCTGCTCGCTCCGGCAGATCAGGATGTCGGGCTGAATTCCGATCTGCATCAGATCGCGAACCGAGTGTTGGGTAGGCTTGGTCTTGAGCTCTCCCGCGGCCGCGATGTACGGCACCAGCGTGAGGTGGATAAAGAGCGCGTTGTCGCGCCCGACCTCCTGGCGGAACTGCCGGATCGCCTCGAGGAACGGCAGCGATTCGATGTCGCCAACGGTTCCCCCGATTTCGGTGATGACGATGTCGTGCCCGGGCGCCGGCCGCCGGATGGCATTCTTGATCTCGTCGGTGATGTGAGGGATCACCTGGACCGTGGAGCCGAGATATTCACCCCGGCGCTCCTTGTTGATCACGGTCTGGTAGATCCGGCCGGTGGTGGTGTTGTTCTGCCGGGAGAGCGACCGATCGATGAAACGCTCGTAGTGTCCCAGGTCGAGATCGGTTTCCGCCCCGTCGTCGGTCACGAAGACCTCGCCATGCTGAAAGGGCGACATGGTCCCGGGATCGACGTTGATATAGGGATCGAACTTCTGCATCGTCACACTCAGTCCACGCTCGACCAGCAGCCGGCCAAGTGAAGCGGCGGCGATGCCCTTCCCGAGAGAGGACACGACGCCGCCGGTGACGAAGATGTACTTGGTCGCGTTCGGACCCGTGGTCATTAGACCTGCCCTTGAAAAGTGTGCCAGTGGGCTTCCGCCCGTCGGAGATCCTCGGCCGTATCCACCCCAGGGAGCGCCGGCTCCAGGAGCCGGGCCACCCCGATCGTCATGCCGTTATGCAGCGCCCGCAGCTGCTCCAGGCGCTCGGCCAGCTCGGTTTCGCACGGCGGCAGCGTAACCCAGCGTACCAGCGCCGCCCGCGTGAACGCGTATAAACCCAGGTGTTGCCAGTACAAGCCGTCGCTGGCCTTGCCAGGCTCCCAACGGTGCGGGATCACTGCCCGGGAAAAGTAGAGAGCCCGACCACGAGCATCGGTCACCACCTTCACCCTGCTGGGATCGCCGGCCAACGCCGGATCGAGCGGCGCCGCGGCGGTGCCGATTTCGTCACCCTGCTCCACCCGCCCCAGCGCCCCTGCCAGGGCCTCGCGTGGTAGAAAGGGCTCGTCGCCCTGGATGTTCACGATGGTGTCGTACGCGGCAAAGTCCGAGCGGTGGGCAACCTCGGCAACCCGATCGGTTCCGGTCTGGTGGCCGCCATCCGTAAGGACCGCCCGAACGCCCGAGCGCTCGGCGACCTGCACCACGCGGGGTGAATCGGTCGCAACTACCAGCTCCTCGATCAGACCGTGCTCCAACACACGCTCAATGACCCGGGTGATCAGCGGCTCACCTGCCAGGGGCTGGAGCGGTTTGTTGGGGAGGCGGGTGGAGCCGAGACGAGCCGGAATCACGCCCAGGACGCGCATCACGGAAGCTAATAAAGCCGGGGTCCCGAGTCAAAAGTTGTGCCGTGCGACTCGGGAGTCCGGACCTGGGAGCTAGAAGATTGTGCGTTAAAGAGTTAGACAGTTAGCGCGACGCGGACAGGAGGCTGATCCCGGCCAGGGAGAGAAAGTTCGAGAGGAGGCGCTTGCCCTGCAGGGTGGCAACCGATTCGGGGTGAAATTGAACCCCATAGACCGGAAAGGTTCGGTGACAGAGGGCCATGATCTCCTGACCGGGCGGACGATCACTCGACCAGGCCACGATCTCGAGCTCGGCCGGGAGCTGCTTGGGCGAAACCACGAGCGAGTGATACCGCATGACCTCCACTGGCGAAGGAATGCCCTCGAAGAGTGGGTGCCCGGTATGGGCCACCATGGTGGTCTTGCCGTGCATGAGTCGGTCGGCTCTCACAACTCTGCCGCCGAATGCTTCGCCGATGGCCTGGTGTCCGAGGCAGACGCCGAGTATGGGCACTACGCCCGCGGCGGCCCGGACCAGCGGGACCGAGATGCCGGCCTCACGAGGGGTGCAGGGTCCGGGAGAGATGACGATGGCTGCTGGCCGCAACGCGAGGGCCGCCTCCGGTGTTAACGCGTCGTTGCGGTACACGACTGGATCGGCACCCAGCTCACCCGCGTATTGAACGAGGTTGTAGGTGAAGCTGTCGTAGTTGTCGAGGACCAGGAGCATGACTCGAACCTACCGAGAGCGCGCCGAGTCCACCATCTGCCTGGCCACCCGCCGGGCGGAATCGCCGCGGCGCCGTCCTTCGCTTCGAAGCGAGTCAATCATGCGATCTCGCACGGCGTTGACTGAGTCGGTGCTGAGCTCAGTGGCGGCCATGATCGAATCCACCTGGGCTTGAGCCACAGGCGGCGTGGAATCGTGGCCGAAATCGATATTCTGGAGATTGTCGACCACGCTCCGGGGCAGAAAGAGCGGAACCGTGACATCCCCGGGATGGAAGACCGCGTGGCCGTACTCTACCAAGGCGACATTGGCGGAATCGTCCTTGGCGCACCAGAAGCTGCCTTCCGTAAACGGACCTCGATGGACGTTGATGCTTGGCCGACCGGGCACATTGCTGTCCAGGTTGGCAGCGAGACGGCAGCCCTCCAGGCCCCGAGCCAGGACGGAGTCGCTGAGCTTTACTTCCAGCTCCACGCTGGTCACCCGGCTAGGGGTCTCCCGCCGCAAGGTTACCCTCTCCAGCGAGCCCAGTTTGTCGCCGTCGAGCTTGAATGGAATAAAGACCAGTGGGATGCTGATCGGACCGCTACCCTCGACCACGCCTCGCACTGTGCCGATGCCTCGACGCACCAGGGTGAGGCCAACCATGCCGACGATGAAAATGGCCAGGGCGCCGAGGGCGATCCGCCCCCAATAGCTTCGCATAGACTCCGCCCTCCGGTGGTGCGGGTGATATGTTTCGCCCTACGTGACGGCCTCGAAATACGGAAAGTTTCAGCGGCAACCCTGGGGATGCCAGTGATCGAAGTCGAGGGACTGCAGAAGCTGTATGGTGACTTCCCGGCCGTCCAGGGGCTCTCCTTTCAAGTTGGCCCTGGGGAGGTCCTTGGGCTGGTCGGCCCGAACGGCGCGGGCAAGACCACCACCATCCGGAGCATTGCCGGAATCATCATTCCCAGCGCCGGGAAAATCCGGATTGCCGGGCATGACCTGGCTCAGGATCCGGTTCGCGCCAAGGCGGCGCTGGCCTTCATTCCGGACGAGCCCCACCTCTTCGAGTACCTCACGGTCGAGGAGCATCTGCGATTCGTCGGCCGGCTGTACGGAGTGACCGACGTCAACGACCGGATTCCCGGACTGCTCGATGAGATGGATCTGGCCGAGAAACGAGGCTCGCTGCCCGGTGAGCTGTCGCGGGGAATGAAACAGAAGCTGGCCATAGCCTGTGGGCTGCTCCACGAGCCCAAGGCTCTCCTCCTGGACGAGCCGCTCACCGGCCTCGACCCGGTGGGCATCCGCCGTATGAAGGCGACGATCATGCGCCGCGCCGCCGCCGGATCGGCAATCATGCTGAGCTCTCATCTGCTTCACCTGGTCGAGGAGATCTGTACCCGGCTCCTCGTCCTGCAGCGGGGACGCGTCGTGGCATTCGGTACCACGGCGGAGATCATCGCACGGCGTCCGGACCTGGGCACGCGAAGCCTGGAGGACGTGTTTCTCGACCTGATCGGTCAGGACGAGGGCGCCGAACGGTGATCCGCATGTTCGGCTACCTGGCGTGGCGCTCGGCACACAACCGGGTGGCCCGTCAGGTGCGCCACCTGCGAAGCCCCAGGTATGTGGCGGCGCTCCTGCTGGGGCTGACCTATCTCTGGTTCGTGGTCATTGCCCAGCGCCCGGCGCCGGCCGCCGGGGGGCTGGCCGACCCACGCTGGCTCGAGCTGGTCGGTGCTCTCGCACTGCTCGGCGCGGTGGCCTGGGGCTGGATCTTCGGAGTGGAGCGGCGGGTGCTCGCTTTCAGTCCGGCCGAGGTCACCTTTCTGTTCTCGGGACCGGTTTCCCGCCGGGGGCTGATCCAGTTCAAGCTGCTTCGCAGCCAGCTCCTCATCCTCTTCAACGCCCTCCTGTGGACCCTGATCCTGTCGCGCGAGCGCTTCGGGGTGTCGCCCTGGCTTCGGGTCATCTCCATCTGGGTGCTCCTCACCACCCTTTCGTTCCACCGGTTGGGCGCATCCTTCGTTCGGACCAGTCTGGCCGAGCATGGGCGGCTGGGTCTTCGGCATCGAGTCGTCTCGTTGGCGGTGTTGGGCATCGTGCTGATTGCTCTGACGTGGAGCATCGGGGACGCGCTGCCTCGCCTGGCCGGCGCCGACGCGCGGACCCCGCTTGGATTCCTGTCAGCGCTGGGAGAGGCGGCCGCCCAGCCGCTCCCGACTGCCCTGATTTATCCGTTCCGGCTGATGATCCGGCCGCTTACCGCGCACAGCGTTACTGCCTGGCTCCACGCCTTGTGGCCGGCGCTAGTCCTGCTGGCCCTCCACTACGTCTGGGTAGTGCGGTCCGATACCGCCTTCGAGGAAGCGGCGGCCGCGGTATCCCTGCAGCGGGCGCAGGCGCTCTCCGAGCGACGGGCGGGACGCCCTGCACCGCGAGCGGGAGGCAGGGTCGCTCCTCCCTTGTTTCGACTGGCGCCGCGTGGCTGGCCTGCCGGGGCGATTCTCTGGAAGAACCTGGTGGCTGTCACCCGGACCCAGCGGGTGAGAAATGTCACGCTCGCCCTGGTGGCTGGAGCGGTCATCGTGACTGCCCTGTCGTTCGATCCGGAGGGAACGCTGGCGGGAATCGGCGGATGGTTCGCGGTCACCTGGGCCGGCGCCATGACGGTCATCGGCCCCCAGTGGGTGCGCAACGATCTCCGGGGGGATCTGTTGAAGCTGGATATGCTCCGCAGCTATCCGCTACGTGGCTGGTCGGTCGTGATCGCCGAGGTCGGAGCGTCGACGCTGGTGTTGACCGTGATCCAGCTATCCCTGCTCGTGATCGGCTACCTGGCGTTCCTCGGCAACCAATCGATGGTGCCGGGGCTGGAAGAGCGCACTTTGCTCCTGTTCGCCGCCTTTGCGTTTCTCCCCGGTATCAACCTGATGGGCATGATTATCCAGAACGGCGCCGCCCTGCTCTACCCGGGCTGGGTTCGTCTGGGGTCGGGCCGGCCGGCGGGCGTGGAGGCGCTGGGTCAGAACATGTTGATGATGGTGGTGTTCGTCGCGTTACTCGCAGTCACGCTGCTGTTGCCGGTGACTATTGGTGGGGGGGCTTTTCTGCTGCTGCATCGCGCCCTCAACGCCTGGGCGGCTCTTCCTGCCACGGTCCTCGTGCTCGGGATCATGGCATTCGAAGCCGCCCTGCTCGTCGAGTGGCTCGGCCGCCTTTTTGAGCGCACCGATCCAGCGGCGGCGGGGATCGGTTAGCTGTGAGCTGGTAGCCAATAGCTCGTTCCCAATCAGCTCGGGCCGGTGCCGCCCATGGGGCGCGCGTCGGGCAGCAAACGGCGAACCTCCCGGTCGAGCGCGGACAAAGACTCGTTCAGATTCCGCTTCGCCTCGTCCCAGTTGCGCTCCGAGGTAGAACCCAGACGATCCAGATCGCGACTCACCCCTCTTCGCGCCGCGCGCAGGTTCACGATGGCCTTGTCACGGGCCTGGTCGAGGCCCCGCTTGGTGTCGGTCTCGATCCCGGCGATCTGCTCGTCGAGCTTCTTCAGTTGCAGGTCGAGATCTCGGCGGAACTCATTCCGCTGCGCGTAGCCGTATTCGCGGGCATCCCGGGCCTCCTCCCGAATCTCATCGGCCCCTTCCCGAGTTCCCTCGCGCGCGTCCTCGGCGACTGAATCGACCTTGCTTGCCGTCTCCTGACGATCGCGGGGAGTGCAAGCAAATGCAGTTGCCATCAGCACCGCCGCAGCGGCGCAGGTGATCTGCCTCATGTTCGTTCCTCCTGGTCATCCGTTGGTATGCGTTGGAGTACGGACCAGAATAATCATGGAGGGGCGTTACAGAAGTGAGCTAGCTCACCCGAAGGAGGTCTAGCGCGAGCATTGGGGCCTACTAAAGGTGCCTGCGCAGGCGTTTACCACTAAGGGACGAAGAACACGAAGGGCCACTAAGGGTGGAAGAAATCACCAGCCATTAAGGACTCGCCGGAGGCCTTCGCTCAAGGAATTGACGTTGAAGTTGATGAGAAGGCCCAGCCAAAGGTCCTGAAGTCGGAGATATGTTAAGAGTTGTGCGGTGTGAACGGAAATCAGTTTGTCAACAGCTTTCACTTCTACGACGACGCTTTTCTCAACCCGCAGATCAAGCTTTACCTCACAGTTCAGACTTTCGCCCTTGTAGCTCACCGGCACACTGACCTGACGCTCCACAGAGATTCCCCGCAGCCAAAGCTCCTACAGAGTGCGACCTCGTACACTGACTCCAGCAGACCGGGTCCCATCAGACGGTGGACTTCGATGGCGGAGCCTATGATTGCGTGCGACAACACCAGTGCAGATGCCTTGGTGCCCTTCGTGCTCTTCGTTCCTTCGTGGTGAAACATCAGCCAAATCTTCGAGAACGCGACAAGCCTCAACCAACCGCGCGGACGCAAGGCGAACCCAACTAACGCACCTCTGCCGCCTCAGCCGCGGGGGTGGAATTGCTTGTGTACCGAGCGGAGGTATTCCCGGTCGACGTGGGTGTAGATCTGGGTGGTGGAGAGGTCCGCATGCCCGAGCATTTCCTGGACGGCGCGGAGATCGGCTCCGCCCTCGAGCAGATGGGTGGCAAAGCTGTGCCTTAACGTGTGAGGCGTAACCCGCTTGGTAATTCCGGCGCGCTGGGTGGCACGGCGAACCACTCCCCACGCTCCGACGCGGGAAAGCGGCTCACCTCGGGCATTGAGCAGGACCCTGTTCTTGCTCTTGCCCCGGTCGAGGACCGGCCGCATCTGGTGCAGGTACACCGAGGCGGCGCCGATCACGCTCCGGCCGATGGGCACCAGACGCTCTTTGCCACCTTTGCCGAAAATTCGCACCAGGTTTTCGGACAGGAGGAGATCGGTCAGGGCGAGGCCGCACAGCTCGGAGACTCGGAGCCCGGCCCCGTAGGCCAGCTCCAGAAGCGCGCGGTCTCGCCATGCAAGCGGCTGCTCCAGGTTCGGCGCGGCGAGCAGCGCCTCGACCTCCTGGACGCTCAGCGTGTCGGGCAGCACCCGGCCACGGCGCGGGCTCTCCAGGCGGTCGCTGGGGTCCTCACTGACCCGACCCTCCCCAACCAGAAAGCCGAAGTAGGTCCGAATGGCCGAGACCCCGCGGCGAATAGAGGCCGCGCTCAGACCCAGGTCCTTCAGCAGGTAGACGAAATCGCGCAGAAGGGGGCGGGTCAGACGATTGGGGTCGCGCACACCACGGGCGATCGCGAATTCCCCAAGCCGCCGGAGATCCCGCATATACGCCTCCACAGTGTTGGCGCTGTGCCCAGCCTCGAGGGCCAGAAAGTCGCGAAAGCCTTCGAGCCAGAAATCCCGATCGATCTGGGCCCGGAGCTCCCGAACGGTCACGGGGGGCTCGGCGTCTGGAGCCGCCCGCGCACCTCGACCAGATCGTCCTTGTCGATGCCGAGCAGCTCTCTCGCAAGCAGCATGAGCCGCTCCTCGTGGAGGCCGATGGTGCCGTCACTGAATGCCACGTGCCACATCCGCTCGACCAAAGCCAGACGCTCCTTCTGCCCGAACCGCTGCCCCAGGCGGCGAGCGTACTCCATGAACCGGGTCCGACGCTCGTGCTCGGCCTCGGGTGCAGGCGGACGCTCCGATGACGGCAATCCCCATCGATCGCGCAGATGGGATGCGATCAGCTCCCGGTCCCCCGGCGTCAGCGCTTGATCGGCGTAGGCCAGCTCCAGGACCAGTAGCGCCGCCGCCTCCCGAGCGGAGCCTTCCATGACGTCGGACCCAGCGAGAAACGACGGGCCGGAGGGGTCGAGGGCGTCCTCGGTGGCGTGCCATACCCGTTCCTGCTGCCGGCGGCGCCGGCGCAGCAGATACCAGACCAGCCCGGCGACAATGATGACCAGGGCGGCGATCCCGAGGGTACGATTCACGCCCATGATAATCCGGTTGATCCGCTCCCATTCCGAGCCAATCACCGTGCCGAGGATGGTGATGCCTCCGTACCAGATGGCGGAAGCGAGCGCTATCGGCAGCAACGTCCGCAGTGGGCTCAGCCCCACCAGGCCGGCAAACGGTGGCACCACGGCCCGGAAGCCGGGAAGAAATCGGCTGAAGAAAATGCCGGCCACCCCGAAGCGAAGGTACTCCCGCTCGATCACGGCGAGCGATCGGGGGGCGAGCAGCCGGCGGCCGATCTTGGTTGCAAAGGCGCGCCGACCGTAGCGCCGGGAGACGAAGTAGACCGCGGCCGCTCCGGCCAGGTTTGCCACCCAGGTAACGGCAAAGACACCCAGCGGGGTTGTCAGACCCCGGTTGGTCAGGAACGCACCCAACCCCACCGCAGCGTCGGAAGGAACCGGCGGGAGGACGTTCTCGACCGCGGCCAGCAGTGCGAGGACGCCGTAGACGGCGGCGGGCGGCAATTGCGACAGCCACGCCAGCAGCGATTCGATCAGCGCGCCTCCAGGGTGGCGATCGCGATGACCGCGATGCCCTCGCCCCGGCCGATGAATCCCATTCCCTCGTTCGTTTTGGCTTTGAGACTTACGGAGCCCGGGCGGGCTCCCAGCCGTGCAGTCAGTGCGGCGGCCATGGTACCAAGGTGGGGGCCGAGCTTCGGCTGCTCGGTGATGATCGTCAGATCGGCTTGAGCCAGCGCGTAGCCACGCCCCCGTACCAGCTCGTGTGCGCTGCGCAACAGCTCCATCGAATCTGCGTCCTTCCACTGTGGATCGGTGTCCGGAAACAGCTGCCCGATGTCCCCGGCGGCGGCGGCCCCCAGGATGGCGTCAGTGAGCGCGTGAGCGACAGCATCGGCATCGGAATGTCCGGCGAGGCCGAGGGGGTGCGGTATGAGGACCCCACCAAGAATCAGCGGCCGGCCCTCCACGAACCGATGTGAGTCGTAGCCGATACCGACTCGAGTCATGCGGCCACGGTGGCCGGGAGATCGATGATCGAGTAGTCCTGGCGGCGGCGCCGCACCTCGTAGCCGGCGTCGAGGATGGAGCGTTCCATCTCCTCGATGGTGGCCCGATGAGTAGTGCCCGCCGAGGAGACGACGTTCTCCTCCATCATCAGGCTGCCGAAGTCATTAGCCCCGAACCGGAGGGCGACCTGCCCCACCTTGAGTCCCATGGTCACCCACGACGACTGAAGGTTGGGGACGTTGTCACAGATGATCCGTCCCATCGCCAGGGTCCGCAGATACGCGACGGCGTCGGTCTTGGGCTGGGCGGCCATCTCGGTGCCTTCGGGCTGGAGCGGCCAGCAGATGAAGGCAGTGAATCCGCCGGTCCGGGCTTGCAACTCGCGGACCCGCAACAGATGCTCGATTCGATCGGCGTTGCTCTCGCCCAGGCCGTACATCATGGTGACCGAGGTCTTCATTCCCTGCCGGTGCGCCTCCTCCTGCACCCCGAGCCACTCCTCGGTCTGGGCCTTCTTTTTGGCGACCCGCTCTCGCACCGAGTCTACCAGGATCTCTCCCCCGCCTCCGGGAATGCTGTCCAGGCCGGCGGCCCGGAGCTCGCGCACCACCTCGGCTACCGGTAGTCCGAAACGCCCACTGAAGAACACCACCTCGGAAGGGGAAAAGCCGTGGATATGAATCGGGTGGTGCTGCTTGATATACCGCATCAACTCGAGATACCACTCGAACGGGATATAAGGGTTGTGCCCCCCCTGGAGCAGGATCTGCACCCCTCCGATGGCCTTGCACTCGTCGATCTTGGCGCCGATCTGCTCGAAGCTGAGCACGTATCCCTCGCGGTCTTTGGGCCGGCGGTAGAACGCGCAGAACTTGCAATCGGCGACGCAGACGTTGGTGTAGTTGATGTTCCGATCGATGATGTAGGTGACCACATTTTCCGGATGCTGCCGCCACCGCTCGGCGTCAGCCAGGTGGCCCAGCTCCAGCAGACTCGCCCGCTCGTAGAGCTCGAGATAATCAGAGAATTCACTTGAGGTACGGTCGGTAACGCCCATGAAACCAGTCCGTTAGGCCGCAGAGATGAACGAGAGCGAGCCGTCGGGTACTACCCCTTCCTGCGCCAGCCGACGGAAGAAATCGGTCAGCCCGGCCAGATGCCGGTAGGACAAAGCATAGTCCAGGTCGCCGAGGTAGGCTCGGCAGACCGTCTCGGACACCCCTGTGTTCCGCGCCGCGGCCGCGGCGAGCAGGTCCAGATGTGCCAGACCCCAGGCGCGGGAGGTCAGCAGCTGCTGGTGCACCACTCGCACTCCGGCCGGCGGGGCCTCCCGCCGAGCCGCCCACACCGCAAACACGAACGGCAGACCGGTCCAGGCTTTCCACTCGGCGCCCAGGTCCACTCTCACCGGGTAGGCAGCTTGCCCCGATAGATGGAGGGCCGCGTCGCCGATGACGAGGACCGCCTCGTGCGGCAGGGCCGCCAGTGTCCCCAGGTCAGGTGCTTCGGCCCGCGCCGTTGCGAAGTGCGGGGTGATGCCCCAGCGGTGGCGGCAAAGAAGCTGGAGAAGCAGGACCGAGGTGCGGGACGATGCGGTGAGCAGCACAGTGCACCCGGACAGATCCGCTACCGGGCGCTTAGAAAAGAGAGCCACGCTGTGCACCGGGCCGTCGCAGGTGATCGCGAGGTCAGGCAGCAGGTGGTATGCCGCCGCGTTCCGGGCGTACTCCACCGCTGAGACCACGCTCACCTGCAGGGCACCAGCGGCGAGCAGATCGTTGAGCTCCGATGCTGTGCCGGAAATCAGCTCGGCCGGCATGCTCACCAGCCCCCGATCGATGGCACCGTAGATCGGGTAGCAGTTGATCCAGGGAATGCGTCCCAGTCTCATGCGGCGTGAACCACGGGCAAGGCACCGGCTCTCGTGGATGCCCGGGCCAGGCTCTCCGGGCCTGAGGGGGGTGGATCGTCGAAGCTCTCCCTCACCGCCCGGTACAGGCTATCCCGCTCGACCGGTACCTTCCCGGCCCCGCGGATGAGCTGAACCAGGTCCATGTACGGCAGGTGCATGTCGGTGTGAGCGCCCGCCTCATGGTAGATCCGCTCGTAGACCACCGTGCCTTCGACGTCGTCGCAGCCGAAGCTGAGCGCGATCTGTGACAGGAACGGGGTGACCATGGGCCAGTGGGTCTTGACGTGCGGAATGTTATCGAGGAACAGCCGCCCCACGGCGATGTTCTTCAGGTCCTCATACCCCGTGGTGGCGGTGCCCACGCGCCCCATCTCTTCCCCCAGCTCGTTGTGATCGGGATGGTAGGCGAGGGGGATATAGGTCAGGAAGCCACCGGTATCGTCCTGCAATGCCCGCAACATGCTGAGATGCTCGATCCGATCCTCCGCCGTCTCCACGTGGCCGTAGAGCATGGTACAGTTGGTGGGGATCCCGAGCTCGTGCGCCACCCGGTGTACCTGGAGCCACTCCTCGCCGGTGAGCTTGCGCTCTGCGATGGTAGCCCGCACCGCCGAGCTGAAAACCTCGGCCCCGCCGCCGGGCAGGCTGGTGAGGCCCGCCTCCTTCATGGCCATGAGCACTTCCCGCTCGGAGATCTTCTCGATCCGTGCGAGGTGGGCGATTTCAACCGCGGTAAGCGCTTTGATGTGGACCTGCGGGTGCCTTTCCTTCAGCCCCCGGATCATGTCGGTGTAGTAACTCAGCCGAAGCTTCGGGTGCAGCCCCCCCACGATGTGGAATTCCCGAGTGGGCATCCCGGTAGCCTGTGCCGCCTCATGGAACACCTCGTCCAGCGACCGGGTATAGGCGCCCTCCTCCTTCGGCATCCGCGCGAAGGAGCAAAAAGTGCAGGTATTGCGGAGAATGCAGACGTTGGTGGGGTTGATGTGCTGGTTGGCCGAGAAGAAGACCCGGTCGCCATTCCGTGCCCGGTTGGCGGAGTCGGCTATCGTCCCCAGGCCAAGGAGATCGGACGTGGCGTAGAGCAGCAAGGCATCCTCGGCGTCGAGCCGCTCGCCTCGGCTTACCTTCTCGGCAACGGGACGTAGCAGAGGATCACGGAGCCGTGCCAGGTCGATCCCGCCAGACATCATATCTCCTTGAAGTGCCGAAGGTAACGGACTTGAGAAATTTAAACCCGTACTGAATGCCCCACCACCCACCGCAGCGGGAGGGCAACGAACCCTTTCGGGCGCTGCACTACGCTCAGGTCGATTGGATCACACCCTACCCAGATCAGAGTCGGACGGCGGGGGGAAGTCGGCGCTTGAAGCCGGAGGGGGCTCGGTCCAGCTCCGCTGGCCGAGGGGGGTGGTCGGAGCTACGCCTCCCAGCGCCGCACGGCGAGCGTCACATTGTGGCCGCCGAAACCGAAGGAATTCGAGAGGGCCACGTCTACCTTGCGCTCGACCTTGCGGTTGGGAGCCGAGTCGAGGTCACACTTGGGATCGGGGTTGAACTGGTTGATCGTCGGCGGGATCACGCCGCAGGTTGCGGATAGAAGGCACGCCGCGAACTCAAGCGCCCCGGCTGCGCCGAGCAGGTGGCCGGTCATGGACTTGGTGGATCCGAACACGAGCTTTCGCGCCTGCTCGCCGAAGACCGCCTTGACCGCCTCGGTCTCCGCGATATCGCCCTGGGGTGTCGAGGTGCCGTGGGCGTTGATGTACCCCACGTCCCTGACATCGATCTTGCCGTCTCCGAGGCAGCTGCGCATGGCCTGCTGCGCCCCCTCGCCGTTCTCGGACGGTGAGGTGATGTGGTAGGCGTCGGAACTGGCTCCGTAGCCGAGCACCTCGCCCAGAATCTGGGCCCCCCGCCGCTCGGCGTGCTCCAGGCTTTCCAGCATCACGACAGCCCCCCCGTCGCCAAGGACGAAGCCGTCCCGGTCCCGGTCGAACGGCCGGCTTGCCGTTTCCGGCGAGTCATTCCGCGACGACAGCGCCTTCATGTTGGCGAAGGCGGCGACCGTGAGGCCGGTGATGGCTCCTTCCGCCCCGCCGGTGACCATTGCGTCGGCGGTGCCATGACGGATCATGTTGAAGGATTCACCAATGGCGTGAGCGGAGGACGCACAGGCGGACACGGTGGCGAAGTTCGGACCCTTGAGCCCGTAGCGGATGGACACGAGACCGGCGGCGATATCGGGGATGAACATCGGCACGAAGAAGGGGGACACCCGGTCCGGCCCCTTGGTCAGGTAGAGGGAACAGTTTTCCTCGTAGGTCTGCATCCCTCCGATCCCGCTGCCAATGACGACACCGGTCCGCTCGGGCGAGGGGAACCGTCCCTCGAGGCCAGCCTGGACGACGGCCTGGTGGGCAGCGGCCAGTGCGAGCTGGGCAAAGAGGTCATAGCGCCGAGCCTCTTTGCGGTCGATGTATTGGAGCGGATCGAACCCCTTGACCTCGCAGGCGAACCGCACCCGCTGATTCGAGGCATCGAACTTCGTGATCGGTGCCGCCCCTGACCGTCCGGCCAACAGCCCCTGCCAGGTCGATTCGACGTCGGTTCCGACTGGCGTCACCAGTCCGAGACCGGTGACCACGACACGATGGATCAACCTACTTCCCGATCTTTTCGTGGAGGTACGTCATGGCATCGCCGACGGTGCGGAGCTTTTCCGCCTCTTCGTCGGGGATATCGATGTCGAACTCCTTCTCGAACGCCATGACGAGCTCCACGGTATCGAGGCTGTCCGCGCCGAGATCCTCCATGAAGCTGGCATCGTTTGTCAGCTTCTCGCGCTCGACGCCGAGCTCTTCGACAATGATATCCTTAACCTTCTCTTCCACGTTGCTCATGTCGTTCCTCGATTGAAGATTGCGGGTCCGTCTCAGATCACCATTCCACCGTCAACGACCAGCACCTGGCCGGTGATGTATCCCGCCAGGTCGGAAGCCAGAAACAGCACGGTCCCTGCGACGTCCTCGGGCCGGCCCAGCCGGCCCAGCGCGATCTCCTCTAATAATGTGGCGCGCGCTTCTGCGGGCAAGGCGTCAGTCATGTCGGTCTCGATGAACCCCGGCGCGATGCAGTTGGCCAGAATATTCCGGCTCGCATACTCCTTGGCGACTGACTTGGTAAGCCCGATGAGCCCGGCCTTGCTCGCTGCGTAATTTGCCTGCCCTTTGTTCCCAATCAAGCCCACGATGCTGGTGATGTTGATGATGCGCCCGGCCCGGCGTTTCATCATCCCCTTAATCGTGGCCCGCATGGTCAGGAAGGCACCCTTCAGGTTGGCGTCGAGCACCGTATCCCAATCGTCGTCGGTGAGCCGGAGCAGAATGTTGTCCCGGGTAAGGCCGGCGTTGTTGACCAGGATGTCGATCGGCCCCAGGGCCTTCTCGGCCGCGGCCACCGCGGCCTCGACCTGATCCGCGCTCGCCACATCGCAGGCCACCGCGGCGGCTCGCTCACCCAGGCCGGCGGCCACTGACCGGGCACGCTCCAGATCTCGGCCGACCACCGCGACCTTGGCGCCCGCGCCGTAGAGCGACTGCGCAATGGCGAGCCCGATCCCGCGGGTGCTACCGGTGACAAAGGCGGTCTTGCCGGACAGATCAATAATCGTCACGAGGTCCGCCTCCGGCGGTTGTCACGCCAAAAACCTCTCCACCTCGTCCGCCGTTCCCAGCGTGATCGACTTCGATCCCGGCACGATCCGTTTGAGCAGACCCGACAGCACGCCCCCTGGTCCCATCTCAACGAACGTGGCGCCTGGACAAAGCTGGGCCGCGGCTTGCATACACGCCACCCAGCGCACCGGCGCGGTGAGCTGATCGGCCAGGAGGCGCTTGGCGTCGACGCCAGTGCGCACCGCTTCGCCGCTCGCGTTTGCGATGACGGGGAAACCGGGGTCGGCAAAGGTGGCGGCGGCGAGAGCCTCACGAAGTCCGTCGACGGCCGGGGCCATGAGCGGCGAGTGAAACGCCCCGCTCACGTTCAAGGGAATGACCCGCTTGGCGCCGCGAGCCTTGCAGCCCTCCCCTGCCCGCCCAACCCCAACGGGGTCACCTGAGATCACGGTTTGATCGGGGGAGTTGAGGTTGGCGGGTACCGCCAGGCCGTCGGGGCCGGAAGCTTCGTGGCACGCAGCTTCGACCTGGGCAGTCGCAAGGCCGAGCACCGCCGCCATGCTTCCGGGCCGCAGGCGCCCGGCCTCGAGCATGAGTTCGCCCCGGCGGCGCACCAGGCGAGCGGCATCCACATCGCTCAGCGTCCCGGCAGCGACGTGCGCGCTGTACTCGCCCAGGCTGTGACCCGCCCCCGCTCCGGGCGAGCCGAGCCGGTTACGCACCACGGCGAGCACCGCGGTGGAATGGGCCAGGATGGCGGGCTGAGCGTTGTGCGTCAGGGTCAGCTCTTCCTCAGGACCTTCCCACATCAGGCGGGAGAGGGCGATGCCCAGGGCTTCGTCGATGGCGGCAAACGCATCCCTGGCCGCCGGAAATCGCTCGGCCAGGTCCTTGCCCATTCCGACCTTTTGTGCCCCCTGGCCGGGACACATCACCACGCTCACCACCGGATGACGGTGCTGCCCCAGGTGAATCCCGCGCCGAAGGCAACCAGGAGCAGGAGCGAGCCAGGCTTCACCCGGCCTTCGGTGATGGCCTGATCGAGAGCCAGCGGGATGGAGGCCGAGGACGTGTTTCCGTAGCGGTCCACGTTGACCATCACCTTGTCCATGGGCATTCCGGCGTGCTTGGCGGTGGACTCGATGATCCGGACGTTGGCCTGATGCGGAATGAGCAGATCGATCTCGTCCGCGCTCACACCGGCGCGTTGCAGGGCCTCGTCGCAGGCCTCGGCCATGGCGAGGACCGCCGCCTTGAACACCTCGCGCCCGGCCATCTTCATGTAGTGCGAGCGCTCGCAGACCACTCTTTCGCTGATCGGATTGGCGGCACCGCCGCCGGGCCGATAGAGCAGCGGCGCAAGCTTCCCGTCCGACTTGAGGAAGGTGGACAGGATACCGCGGCCGTTCTTGCCCGTTGTCCGCCGAATGATCGCCGCACCGGCGCCGTCGCCAAACAGGATGGCAGTGGAGCGGTCCTGGAAGTCGGTGATGGTGGACAGCTTCTCCGCGCCGATCACGAGCACGGTCTCGCTCTGTCCCGAGGCGATGAGACCCTCGGCGATGGTAGTGGCGAATACGAACCCGGGACAGGCGGCCGAGATGTCGAAGGCGGCCGCGTTGTCCGCCCCGAGCAGGGCCTGGAGATCGCACGCCGTAGAAGGAAGCAGCCGGTCCGGCGTGGCTGTGGCCAGCACGATGGCATCGAGATCCATGGCGGTGAGTCCGGCTCGCTCGAGCGCCTTTTCGCTGGCCTCGCGGCTCAGCATGGCCACTGACTGGTCCGGTGCGGCGATGTGGCGCTCGCGAATCCCGGTTCGCTCCACGATCCATTCGTCGGAGGTGTCCAGCGTCCGGGTGAGATCGGCGTTGGTGAGAATCCCCGGCGGAACGGCGACACCGATGCTGGCCATCTCGGCAAAGGGGCGCTGCATCATGCCGGGGCCGCGGCTTCCCGCTGGGCAAACTCGGCGCCAATGTGCTTGCTGAGGTCGGCTTCCACCGACTGCACCGCCACCCGCACGGCGTTCTTGATTGCGTTGGCGGGAGAGGCCCCATGACAGATGATGGACACGCCCTTCACGCCGAGGAGCGGGGCGCCACCGTACTCGGAGTAGTCGAGGATGCGGAACAGCTCCTTCATCTCGGCCCGCTGGAGCATCTCGGGCAGCTGCTGCTTGATCAGCCCGATGAACAAGCGGGCGACCGACTCATAGAATTTGAGCACCACGTTACCCACGAACCCGTCGCACACGACCACGTCCACCACCCCAAACTTGTGGTGTCCGGCGACGATGTCGCGCCCCTCCATGTTGCCGATGTAGTGGAGGCCCGGGCTGCGCTTGAGGAGCGCATGGGCCTCCCGGGTGATGGCGTTGCCCTTCTCCTCCTCCTCGCCCACGTTGAGGAGCCCGACGGTCGGGCTGGGGCGGCGCAGAACGTCGCGCATGTAGACGCTGCCGAGATAGGCGAAGTTCACCAGCTCCCGGGCCGAGCAGTCGACGTTGGCGCCGCCATCGAGGACCAGTACCGGCTGGTTAAGGGTGGGAAACAGGGTGGCGACGGTGGCCCGTTCGACCCCATCGTGCAGCCCGAGCAGGATCGTGGAGGCGGCGAGAGTGGCGCCGGTGTTGCCGGCAGATACAAACGCGTCGGAGCGGCCGGCCTTCTGCAGGCCGAGGCCGATGACGATGCTGGAATTGGGTTTCCGGCGGACGGCGGCGAGGGGCTTTTCGCCCATGCCGATAACTTCAGCCGCGTCGTGCAGCTCTATACGGCTGCGGTCGGCATCAGGATACTTGGCGAGCTCGGCGCTGATGACATCGGGACGGCCCACCAGCTGGATAGTGAATTTGCCCGGCAGCGAGGTCAGCGCCTGCACCACGCCGGCGATCTCCGCCTGCGGAGCGGTGTCGCCCCCCATAGCGTCCACCGCCACGCGAATCACCCTCAGGCGTCCTCGACCTCAACCTGCTTCTTTCCCCGATAGTAGCCACACGAATCGCAGACGCGATGCGAGAGCTTGGGAGAGCCACACCGGGGGCACGCCTGGGGCTGGATACTGGCCGCGACGTGGTGCCCGCGGCGCGAGCGCTTCCGGGCCTTAGAGGTTCGACGCTTCGGAACTGCCATTAGATCCTCGAACAGGTTCGGCGGGCGCGGAGCAACCGCAGGGGCCCGCGTTCAGGTCCGCTCCACAGGTGAGACAGAGGCCGGCACAGTCCGCCCGGCAGAGCAACAGGCGGGCGGGTACCGCCAGAGCCAACTCCTCCCGCGCCACGTCCCGGATGTCGATATGCGACGCGCGCTCCAGCAGCGGATAGGAATCGGGATGTTCTGCCGCCTCGGGATCGGTGCTGAAGATGGCGGCATTCACGTCGATGTCCAGTTCGGTGCGAACGTCGGCAAGGCAGCGGCGGCACTCGCTCTGCATCCCGCCGTGGAACCTGCCCCGCCACAAGAACTCACCCTGGCCCATCGACTGAAGCTGCCCGGTGACGGATACCGGGCCGATCAGGTTCAAATCCAGCCCCTTGAACGCGGGATCGTCCGGCTGAAGCTCTCCCACGGTCCGTACCGGGCCCCGCTGGAGGTCCCGTATGTCTACTCGCAGCATAGCCGCTTAAAGTAAACGGGACAACAACTTGGGTCAAGCAACAACAACCCGGCCCTCACCGCTCCCGCTTACCGCTCCCGCCTTCCCCCCATAGGTGAGCCAGCTCCCCTTCCGTGAAGAAGAACGCCACCTCGCGGGCCGCATTCTCCGGGCTGTCCGAGGCATGGATGGCGTTCCGTCCCTTGGATTCGGCGAAGAGCTTCCGAACGGTGCCCGGTGCCGCCTCGGCGGGGTCCGTGGCGCCGATGACGTTCCGCATCTGGGCGACGGCATCGTCGCGCTCGAGCGCCATGGGAAGGCAGGGCCCGCCGGTCATGAACTCGACCAGATCGGCGTAGAACGGGCGCCCCGCATGAACGGCGTAGAACGCCGCGGCCTGCGCGCGAGTGAGTCGCACCAGCCGGGTGGCCCGGAGAATGAAACCCGCTTTCTGGAGGTGCGCGACGATGGCGCCGGTCTTGCCGGTTGCCACCGCGTCGGGCTTCACGATGCCGAGTGTGAGTGTCGCTGCCACGATGTCTCCTGCAATGCGGTGAGCCTAGAGCCTGGATTTGAGGAGCGCCACGACATCCACCGGGCGCCGCATGATGCCGATACCGGCTGCCTCGAACGCCGCGAGCTTTTCCTCGGCCGTACCGGACGATCGGGAGATGATGGCCCCGGCGTGGCCCATCCGGCGTCCTTTGGGAGCGGTCTGCCCCGCGATGAATCCGACCACCGGCTTGGTCACCTTCTCCTTCACGAACGCAGCGGCGTTTTGCTCGTCGGTGCCGCCGATCTCGCCGATGACGACGATAGCATCGGTGCCCGAATCCTCCTGAAACGCCCGGAGGCAGTCGATGAAGTCAGTGCCGATGATGGGATCACCGCCAATCCCGACGCAGGTGCTCTGGCCGATGCCGCTGCGGGTGAGATGATTCACCACCTCGTAGGTCAGCGTTCCGCTGCGAGAGACCAACCCCACCCGTCCCGGGGCACAGATGTTACCCGGAATGATCCCGACCTTGCTGGACCCGGGGGTAATGAGTCCGGGACAGTTCGGCCCGATGAGCCGCGCACCCCGAGACCGCACGAATGGCATTACCCGGCTCATGTGCATTACCGGAATGCCCTCGGTGATGCAGACGATGAGCGGGAGGCCGGCGTCAACCGCCTCGAAGATGGCTCCGGCCGCGGCCATGGGCGGTACATAGATCACCGAGCAGTTGGCCTTGGTGGCGCGCACCGCATCGGCCACGGTGTTGAAGATGGGCACCCGGGTCTCGAACTTCTGCCCCCCCTTACCCGGGGTCACACCGGCCACCACAGTGGTCCCGTACTCGAGCATCTGGCGGGTATGAAACGCACCCTCGCGGCCGGTGATCCCCTGGACCAGCAGGCGGGTGTTCCGGTCGATGAAGACGCTCACGCCGCCTGCCGGGCCAGGCGAACCACCTGCTCCACCGCCTGGTCCATGTCGCTCAGTGCCCGCATGCCTACGGCCTCGAGAATGCTGATGGCCGCGGTCTCGTTGGTGCCGGTCAGCCGGATGACGATGGGTACCTTCACCTTGACTTGCCGGGTGGCGGCCACGATACCATTGGCCACGTCGTCGGTCCGGGTGATCCCTCCGAAAATGTTGAAGAGGATGGCCTTCACGTTAGAATCGCTGGTGATGATCTTGAGCGCGCTGATGACCTTTTCCGGGTTCGAGCTGCCGCCGATGTCAAGAAAGTTGGCCGGCTCGCCCCCGTAGTACTTCACCAGGTCCATTGTTGCCATGGCCAGACCGGCGCCGTTCACCACGCACCCGACATTGCCCTCGAGCTTGATGAACGACAGGTTGGCCCGGCGCGCGGCCGCTTCGCTCGGCTCCTCCGCGGTATCGTCGCGCAGGAGGCCGAGATCCGGCCGCCAGAACAGCTCATTGTCGTCGATGACGATCTTGGCATCCAGCGCGAGCACCTGGCCGCCTGGCGTGGTCACCAGCGGATTGATCTCGGCCAGGGAGCAGCCGTTGGCGGTAAAGACGCTGTACAGCTGCTCCATCATCCGGGCCGCGGCCTTGACCTGATTGAAGTCGCTGTACAGCGCAAAGGCCAAGGTGAGCGCCTGATGGGGGAGCAGGCCATAGGTTGGGTCAACCGGCAGGCGCAGGATCTTCTCCGGGGTCTTGGCGGCAACCTCTTCGATGTCGATCCCTCCGGCGGAGCTCACCATGAACACCGGTCGCTGGGACTCGCGATCCATGATGAGACCGAGGTAGCTCTCGCTGGCGATATCCGCGGCGGGGACCACAAGCACCTTGTGGACCTCCAGTCCCTTGATGCTCATGCCGAGGATCTCGGCCGCATGATCGAGCGCCTCGCTGGGGTTGCGGGCCAGCTTCACCCCTCCGGCCTTTCCCCGTCCCCCCGCATGGACCTGTGCCTTGATCACGACCGGGCCGCCCAGCCGGCGCGCGATCGATTCCGCCTCGGTCGGGGTAGAGGCCACGTCGCCGTCCAGCATGGCGATGCCCGCCGTCTTGAGCAGGGCTCGGGCCTGGTACTCGTGCAGATTCACGGCATCCTCATGATGGTCGTTCCGGTCTCGCCGCGGAGCGCGGCTGCTCCCTCGGACAGCCGGGCGATGATGGCCCGCGTCCCGCCCCGGCTCACGAACCCCGCGGCGGCTTCGATCTTGGGCTTCATTCCACCGGCATCCAGTGAGCCGGCGGCGATCATCCGTTCGGCCTGCTCGACGCTCATCCGCCGGATAGGACGCGCCTCTGGCGTTCCCCACCCCTCGAAAACCGCAGCCACGTTTGTCAGGATCATCAGCACTTCGGCATCCAGCTGGCTGGCAAGAATGGCGGAGACGCGATCCTTGTCCACTACGGCGTCGAGTCCCTCGAGTCCCAGCAGCGGATCCTGATACACCGGAGGACCGCCGCCGCCGGCGGCGATCACCACCGTGCCCTGGTCGAGCAGTCGCTTGATCACAGGAAACTCCACGACCCCGAGCGGCATGGGGCTGGCGGCCATCCGGCGCCAGGTACCAGCACCGTCCTTCCCCACCGCTCGCCCGGCTTCGCGAATGCGGGCGGCTTCCTTGTCGGACAGCGGATGGCCGATCGGCTTGGTCGGCCGGCTGAGGGCCGGATCGTAACGATCGACCAGCGTCTGGGTGATGACGGTGACGACCTCGCGCTGCACTCGGGCGGCAGCGAGGGCGTTCTGCAGGGATTGCTGGATCATGTATCCGATCCAGCCCGCCGTCTCGGCGACCAGGACTCCGAGTGGAAGCGGCTCCGCCACCCTCCGGGCGGCCTCGTTGCGCAGCAGCTCATCGCCGACTTGCGGCCCATTGCCGTGCACGATGACGATCCGCCATCCCTGCCGGGCCAGCTCCACGATCGGCGCGACACTCTCGCGCGCATGCCGGAACTGGTTGGTTACCGTGGCCGGCTCATCCGAGCGCGCCAGCGCGTTGCCCCCGAGCGCCAGCACCGCGGTGCGAACGCTACTCTCAGGCTGGGACGCGAGCAAGCTTAGAACCTCGCCGAATCGAGAGGTAGACCCAGCACGTTGCGCAGCGTGCTCCAGGCCCTGCCGAACTCCGACCAATCACCGATCCTGAGAGCCGAGTCTGCCAGCTCCAGCCAGCGCTTGGCTTCCTCCAGCCGTCCTGACTGCGCGGTTCCCGGCGGAGCAGGCACCGTGGTCCCGAGCAGGTTGCTCCATGCCTCCTGAAGGGTTCGACCCGCGCCAAGGCGATCCCGAGCCGCCACGCTGACCCAGACCAGCACCATGCCCCCTGGGGCGCGCGCGGCGTAGTACGCCTGATAGGCCACCGGCCCACCAGGCCCGAGGTCCACGCGAACCGGCCCTCGCTCCAGCTTCCCTCCGTCTTCCCGAATCGAGTCGTTCAGTGCGTCGTAAGATGGGAAGTTCGCCCAGCGGTTCTCCAGCACGCCCCGGATGGGAAGGGTTGTGGTCGAGTCCAGCCGCACCAGCTGGAGGTGAGTACGACCATCGTCCCGGGATCCTATCAGCACCGCGCTGAGCCGGCGCTCGCCGGGCGACTCGAAGGTGGAAACCAATTGAGGCCCGGAGGTGTCCGCTGCCCATCCGACTTGTGGCGGCGGCGGCTCCGCGGCCCCCTGCCCAGTACCCCCGCCCAGGCTGCCGGCATTCCAGGGTGTGTGCTCCAGCTCCTGCGCCTGGATCCGAAACAGCTCAGCGGGATAGGGCGCGGCTCGAAGCACAACTTCCGGGATGGCGGATCCCGGCTCCACTACGCCGTGGGATAGTCTGGCCCAGGTTTCCGCCAGGGCATCGGCTCCGGGCTGGAGGAACACTCGTACCGCCCCGGTCTCGGCATTCACCGTCGCGAGAAAGGCGGCCCTGACCGACCCCACCCGGCGGTCGCGCCACATCCGTCGCCCCGTGAGCGGGAAGGTGCTCGATGCGAGGTAGCCGTCCAGCAACCAGATCAGCTGACCGTTGATCACTCGCGCCGTCGGAGGGCTCCAATCGGCAAAGGGAGCCAGACGGACCAGCCGGTCCTGGGGAGAGAGGTGCCAATCGATGCTGGTTCCCGGGGGAACGGAGCCGAGGAGCTCGCCGGCCTGAAGCGCCCAGGCAAGCACCAGGCGGCGGGCCCAGGATTCCACCGTCACGCCAGGGGCGTCGCCCTGACGCAGCCGATAATCGGGAGCGTCGGGCTGCAACAGATCGGAAGGGAGCTCGAGCATCGCGGTGGGACTCGTGTGGGAGAGCGTGTCACTCAGGCGATGAAAGAGAGGCTCGCCCGAGCGACTCGCCCGGTTGTCCGCGACGGCCGAGAGTACGATCCGCCGGCCGGGGTTCGAACGAACCACGAGCCAGACCGGGCGGCGCTTGCCCTGCCGGGTCAAGAGCGCCGCATCGATGGAGAGGAGGCGGGTGGAGTCTGCCGGGAGCACCCGGGCGACGACCTCGGGGTTCCAGAGCGACGGCACCGCCGGCGGCATCGGCTGGCTGATCGGCTCCAGACGAGCGTCGCGCAGGCCTTCGAGCCCATACGCCAGACGCTCCAGCTGTTCCATGGTCCGGGGCTCGACCATGCGGGCCGCCGAGCCCCCGAGGATCGATGGCACCAGCCAGTGCCCAACGATGGACCCGCTCCCGAGCAACATCCATCCGGCAAGGGCAAGCGTGTGCCGCGGGCGGGTTGCCCAAATTGCCGACACCGCGCCCGCCGCGAGTGCGACCCCCGCGAGCACGGGAGAGACTACCTGGCCGGTTCGCCAACTGGGCTCGTCGAGCAGGTCCACCGATCCGGCGATCACTTCATAGGGCTCCAGGAGGTATCCCCACGCCAGCGCGATCGCCAAAGCCGCGAGCAGCCAGCCGATGTGGGCCCGTGCGTGATCGTTGATCGCGGGCCGCCGCTCGATCCAGCGAATAGCGCCCACCAGCATGTAGAGGGCGGTCACGCCGCTGAGGCCCAGGAGAATCAGCAGGAGGAGGAAACCATGGACGGCATGCCAGACCGGCAGCTGGGCGATGTAGAAGCCCAGGTCGCGACCGAGGAGCGGATCGTCGATGCGGTAGGAGACGCCCTGCCAGGCGAGAGTGACCTCACGCCACCATCCCGAGGCACCCACCCCAACCAGGAGGCCAAACAGTGCCCCGGACGCGATAGCCACCGTAAGGAGGGTGCCGGGTGTGAGGGCCTCACGGAATTCGAGGTTGGCCACATTGCGACGAATCTGCACCGTACCGACCGCCCGATAGACCAGAAGCAGGTGGCCGATAAACCAGGCGGAGGCAATCAGGCAGCCGGCGAGCTCGAGCGTGAGACGGAGAACATGCCAGTCGGTGAGGAACTCTGCGGCCGCAGGCGAGATCTGCGCGGCCCACCAGCGGTCGGCCAGGAGAACGGCGGTCCATCGGCCCGCAAACAGCAGGGCGACGAGTCCCGCGAGCGCGGCGGTGAGCCGCCGACCGCGGCGAGACATGCTACCGCTTACCGGTCACGCTTTTTGGCTCTTCAGAAAGCCTTCGACCTCAGCCCGATAGGCATCGCGGGCCTGGGCATCCGTGGCTTCGAAGCGCATGACCAGCACCGGCTGGGTATTCGAGGCCCGGAGAAGGCCCCACCCCTTGGGGAAGGTGATCCGCACACCGTCGATGGTGTTCACCGGGTATCGTGCGGCGAAATGTGCCGCGGCGCGCTCGACCAGGCCGAACTTCTCCTCCTCGGCGCATTCCACCCGGATCTCGGGAGTGGCGAAGGTGCGCGGAAGGTCGGCCAGATGCGTTGCCAGGCCGAAGGGCCGGCGGCTCACGATTTCGAGCAGCCGCGCCGCCCCGAACAGCGCATCGTCGAAGCCCAGGTAGTCGCCGCCGAAGAACATGTGGCCGCTCATCTCCCCGGCCAGCGGCGCCTTGAGCTCCTTCATCTTGGCCTTGATGAGCGAGTGGCCGGTCTTCCACATCACCGGTTTGGCCCCGGCGGCCGCGAGCGCCGCGGGCAGCACCTCCGAACACTTGACGTCGAAGATTACCGGCGTGCCGCGGCCGAATCGCTCCACCGCGTCGCGGCCGAAGATGACGAGAAGCTGGTCGCCGTAGATGATCTCGCCGGTCTCGTCCACGGCACCGATCCGGTCGGCGTCTCCGTCGAACGCGATACCGAGCTCGGCACCGCTCCGGCGCACCGCCGCCTGTAGGTCACGGAGGTTCTCCGGCACGGTGGGATCGGGATGGTGATTGGGGAAGCTTCCATCCGACTCGCAGAACAGCGGCGTCACCTCGGCGCCGAGACCCCGGAGGGTGGACACAGCGATCAGACTGCCGACGCCGTTGCCGCAGTCCACCACGACTCGCACCAGCCGTTCCAGCTTGTGCCGGCTGATGATACCGTCACGGTAGCGCTGGAGCACCGATCCGTCCGAGGTCTCTTTTCCGGCCCCCGAACGCCAGCGCTCGGCCATGATGATCTCCCACAGGCCGAGGATGTCGTCGCCGTGAAAGGCGTCGCCGGCCAGCACCATCTTGAAGCCGTTGAACTCGGGCGGGTTGTGCGAGCCGGTCACCTGCAGCCCGGCATCGGTCCCCAGTGCCGAGACCGCGAAATAGAGGGCCGGGGTTGGCAGCATCCCCACGTCTATCGCCGTGCCTCCCGCCTCGGTGATTCCTCGCCGGACTCCTCGGGACAGCGTGTCGCCCGAGGGGCGGTTATCCCGTCCCACCGCGATGACCGGCGCCCGGCCGAGACGTTCGTGCGCGACGCTGGTGAAGGCCCGCCCGATGGCCCGAGCGAACTCCGGCGTCAGCTCGCGGTCGACCAGACCGCGGACGTCGTACTGTCGAAAGACGGACTTGGGGACGTTCATCTGTTCACGTTTTCTCTCGCAACCGGCAGGCCAGTCTGCGTCAGGGTAGACGCGCTGCGCCCCGCTACATCGAGCGCGCCGGCGGGCCAGACTCCGAACAGCAGCACCGCGATTACCGAGGCCGCGATGACCCCCGCGGCTGCCGGCCAGAGCCGGACGTCGCCGTGGGATTCGTCGCTGACCGCAGGCTTCATGTACATCGCCATGATGACGGGCAGATAGTATCCTGCGGAGATGACGCTGGTGAGCACCAGCACGACCGCGAGGGCCACCTGGCCTTCGGCGACGACAGCCTGGAGGATGTACCACTTGCCGATGAATCCGAATGTTCCAGGAAAGCCGAGCAGCGAAAGCATACATACGAGCAGGCCCAGCGCCATCCAGGGACGCCTGCCCGCCAGCCCGGCGATGTCATCGTAGGTCACGTCCCGCTCGCCCCCGCGGCCCAGCGCCGCGAGGAAACCAAAGCTGGCAAGAGTCGTGAGAACGTAAGCGGCGAGATACAGCAGCACCGCGCCGGCTCCCATCCGGCTTCCCGGCCACACCGCCACCAGCAGATAGCCCGCGTGGGCAATGGAGCTGTATGCCAGCATGCGCTTCAGGGTCCGCTGCGCCAGGGCCACCAGGTTGCCCACCACCATCGAAGCGACCGCCAGCCAGAAGATGACCGGTTGCCACACCGCCTCGGCCGAGGGGAAAGACTCGACCAGCACGCGTACCAGGGCGACAAAGGCGGCCGCCTTTACTCCGGTAGCCATGAAGCCTGTGACCGGGGTCGGGGCGCCGTCGTACACATCGGGAGCCCACATATGAAACGGTACCGCCGCCACCTTGAAGCCAAGACCGATCAGCAGCAGCCCGAGTCCGAGTGCCGCCATCAGCGAGAGGTCTCCGCCGGCGAGCTGGGCACCGATCAGCGAAAGGTTGGTGGTGCCGGTAGCCCCATAGATCAGGGCGATACCATAGAGCAGGAATCCCGACGCAAACGCGCCAATGAGGAAGTACTTCAGTGCCGCCTCGGCCGAGGATGGGTTGGCCCGGTTGTAGCCCGCCAGCACGTAGACCGCCACCGACATGACCTCGAGCCCGAGGAACAGGACAATGAGGTCCTCGGCGCCGCACAGGAACATCATGCCGGAGGTAGCCAGAAGGATGAGCGGGTAGTACTCCGGGGCCAGCAGCCGCTCCCGCTCCAGATAGCCGAGGGAAAGCAGGATGGTGGCCGCGGCGGACAGGAGAACCAGCGCCAGCCCCGCGTAGCGAAACGGATCCAGCGCGATCATCTGGGCCAGGCCGAGTGGGCCGACATCATTGACCCAGAGCCACCCGAGGCCCGCACCGCTGAGCACCACGCCGGCGAAGCTGAGCCATCCGGCCAGTCGGCTGTCCGCGGGGGTCCCGTGCCGCCAGCTCGCCACCAGCAGCACTACCAGCGACCAGCCGGTGAGCAGGATCTCCGGCAGCAGCCCCAGAGCTATGCCCTCGGGCGTGGTCATGTCGAGCTGGTTCATGGCCTGCCCCCCCCTGGCACCGGTGTGGCGCCGAGCCGGGCGGCAGTCGAGGCGGCGTGGGGCTGAACCGTATCCACATAGCGCTGCGTGGCCGGCTCCATCCGCCGGAGCACCGGTCCCGGAAAGAGTCCGAGCCAGACGATGCCGACGAGAAGCGGCAGCAACACGGCCAGCTCCCGCCGGGTCAGGTCCTTGAGGCCTTCGTTCTCGGGGTTATCGAGTCGGTTGAAGATCATGCGCTGAAGCGCCCACAGCATGTAGGCCGCGGCGAAGATCACGCCGGTAGTGGCGATACCAGTTGCCCAGGGGTACGGCCCAAAGCTCCCCAGCAGCACCAGAAATTCGCCCACGAACCCGTTGAGCCCAGGCAGCCCGATGGACGAAAGGGCCACCACGGTCAGCACCAGGCTGAAGATGGGGACGACCCGGGCGATCCCGCCGTATGCGGCGATCATGCGGGTGTGTCGCCGCTCGTAGATCATGCCGATGAGGAGGAAGAGAGCACCGGTCGATATCCCATGGCTGATCATCACCATCAGCGCACCCTGCACGCTGATCACGGTGGCTCCCCAGATGCCCAGCATGACAAAGCCCAGGTGGCTGACCGACGAGTACGCCACCAGCTTCTTGATGTCGGGCTGAACCATCGCCACCAGGGCC
This sequence comes from uncultured Gemmatimonadaceae bacterium, assembly GCA_964487785.1. Lineage (GTDB taxonomy): Bacteria > Gemmatimonadota > Gemmatimonadetes > Gemmatimonadales > GWC2-71-9 > CAVVWJ01. The sequence goes on from CAZASU010000004.1 coordinate 54,387, forward strand.
CCGTAGATGATGCCGATCACCGCCAGCACGACCATCAGCCGGCTCACCGCCGGCGAGAAGGCCACCTCCGGGAAGAACGGCACCGCGAATCGGAGGAAGCCATAGGTGCCGATCTTGAGCATGACGGCCGCCAGGAGTACGCTGCCGGCCGTGGGGGCCTCGACGTGCGCGTCGGGAAGCCAGGTGTGCAGCGGGAAGATCGGGACCTTGATGGCGAACGCGAGCGCAAAGGCGGCGAAGAGCCAGGGCGCCGCCGGACCCAGGCTACCGGCGTTCTCCAGCAGATGCTCATAGGCGAACGACAGGGTGCCGGTGGTCGCCGCGATCTTCCACGCCATGACCACAATGGCCACCAGCATGAGGAGCGAGCCGGCCATGGTGTAGATAAAAAACTTGATGGCGGCGTAGAGCCGGTTAGCGCCACCCCAGATCCCGATGATGAAATACATCGGGATCAGCATCACCTCGAAGAAGACGTAGAAGACGAACAGGTCCAGCGCGAGGAAGACCCCGATGAGCCCGGTAAGCAGGGTGAGCATCAAGGCGTAGAACGCGCGCTGTTTCCGCTCGATCTGCGTCCAACTCGCCAGCACGCTCAGGGGCATGATCGCTGTGGTCAACAGGACCATGAAGAGCGAGATGCCGTCGATGCCTACCCGGTAGCTGATCCCCCAGCGGGGGATCCAGGGCGCGCTCGAGACGAACTGCATGCCGCCATTGGTGGCGTCGAACGCCCACCAGAGCCCGGCTGAGAGCAGGAATTCGAGGGTGGTGACCGCGAGCGCCATGCGTTTGGCACTGCGCTCGTCACCCAGGAGGACCGGCACCGCGCCGGCTAGCGGGAGCAGCACCAGAGCGTGGAGTATCCACTGGCTGTAATGGATCGAGGTGAGGAAGTCGGTCATCGGACGCTCACCGGGCCATGGCGTGAAGGATCCACAGGGCGCCCACCAGGAAGAGCACCACGTAGATGCCCACCTGCCCGGTCTGGAGCCGGCTTCCCAGCCACCCCAATCCCCGGGAGAGCTTGGCGCTCCCGTTCACTGCCGCGCCATCCACCACGCCCTGATCGACCCCCTTCCAGAGCACAATCCGGGAAAGCCATACCAGCGGCCGAACCAGAACGGCATCGTAGAGCTCGTCCACGTAGTACTTGCGATTGAGCACCCGGGCAAGCCCGGTATCCTCCGGTGCCTCCGCGGCGGTTGGAGTCCGCCGCCTCGACGTGGCCCAGTATCCCGCATACAGGCCAAGAAGCCCAACCAGCACGGCGCCGCCGACCAGGAAGAGTTCGGTCTGACCGTGAGGCATCTCCAGCCCGAAGAACCTGGCTGCGGGCTCGGTGACCGGCTTGAGCCAGTGCTCCAGCAGCGCCCCTCCCCCGAAGAATGGCGGCAGGTTGATGAATCCGCCGATGACGCTCAAGACGCCAAGGACGATGAGGGGACCGGTCATGACCAGGGGCGCATCGTGAAGATGGGACCGCTCCTGCTCACCGGTGCGGTTCGGGCCCAGAAACGTCATGGTGATGAGCCGGGCCATGTAGAACGCGGTGAGCAACGCAGCCACGACGCCCATGGCATAGAACAGGTAGTAGATCGGGTGGTCACCGGCCCGGGCGAAGGCGGCGGCGAGGATCTCGTCCTTGGAGAAGAACCCGGAGAACGGTGGAACACCGGCGATGGCCAGAGTGGCGAGCAGCATGAGCCAGAACGTGACCGGCATGTATTCCCTGAGGCCGCCCATGTTGCGCATGTCCTGGGCGTCGGCATGCGCGTGCGTGGCGTGATAGGCGTGGTGCATGGCGTGGATCACGCTGCCGGCACCAAGGAAGAGCAGCGCCTTGAAGAAGGCGTGGGTAACCAGGTGAAAAACGCCGGACGCATAGGCGCCGGTGCCCACGGCAATGAACATGTAGCCCAGCTGGGACACCGTGGAGTAGGCCAGCACCTTCTTGATGTCGTACTGGCGCAACGCGATCGTGGCGGCGAACAGGGCGGTCAGAGCGCCGATGCCGGCCACGACGGTGCTTGAAAGTGGCGCCAGCGCGAACAGCACGTTGGTGCGCGCCACGAGGTACACACCGGCGGTGACCATGGTGGCCGCGTGGATCAGGGCCGAAACCGGCGTGGGACCTGCCATCGCATCGGGCAGCCAGGTGTAGAGCGGGATCTGAGCCGACTTGCCGGTACAACCGAGGAACAGGAAGAGGGTGATGGCGGTGACGACCCCGGTGCCGGAGGAGAACACCGCCGGAGCCCGCTCCACCATGCCGCTGAAGGTCAGCGTGCCCAGGTGATGCCAGATCAGGAACATGGCGATCATGACCCCGAAGTCGCCGATCCGATTGACAATAAAGGCCTTCTTGCCGGCGTCGGCGTTCACCTTGTCGCTGAACCAGAAGCCGATCAGCAGGTAGGAGCAGAGCCCCACCCCTTCCCAGCCGATGAACATGACCGGGAAGCTGGATCCGAGCACCAGCACCAGCATGAACACCACGAAGAGGTTCAGGTACGAGAAGTAGCGCGCGTACCCCGGGTCCGCCTTCATGTAGCCGACGCTGAACAGGTGAATGAGGCTGCCTACACCGGTGATCACGAGGAGCATCACCGCGGAGAGCTGGTCTACCTGAAACGCAAAGTCGAGCTGGAGCGGGCCCACCGGCAGCCAGCGCCACAGGCGGACGATGATCGGCGCAGGGGGCGGCCTGAGCAACAGCTCGATAAACACACTCAAGGCCATGGCGAAGGCACCCAGCACGGTGCCAACCCCGACCACCGAGACCAGATCCTTGGCCCCCGGCCGCCGGAGCGCCAGCGCTCCATTCACCAGGAACCCGGCCAGGGGCAGGGCGACGGTCAGCCAGACCCAGTGAGAGATCATTGTCAGCCGCGCAGCAGGTTGATGTTTCCAAGATCGACCGACTGCTTGTGGCGGAAGATCCCGATGATGATCGCCAGGCCCACCGCCGCCTCAGCGGCCGCCACGGTCATCACGAAGAAGACCATGACGTAGCCGCTGGCCCCGTGGAGCTGTGCCAGCGCCACGAAGGTCAGGTTGACGGCGTTGAGCATCAGCTCGATGCACATGAACAGCACGATGGCGTTCCGGCGAAGGAGCACACCGGCCACACCAAGGCTGAAGAGGATGGCCGAGAGTGCCAGAGAAGGACCGAGCAGCATCAGACGTTCCGCTTGGCGAGGACGACAGCGCCCACGATGGCGGCCAGCAGCAGGATCGAGGTGATCTCGAACGGGATCAGGTAGACCTGGAAGAGCGGAGCCGCCACCGCCATGACCACGCCGTGCGCAGCACCCTCCTGCTGGGTGATCTGCCCCGCCATGAACGCCGTCGCGGGATCGGTGTAGGTGGGCCACTGGGAGAGCTCGCTGGCCAGCCGGCGGGGGGAATAGTGGAAGAGGGCGAGCAGCTCGATCGACAGGAGCCCGGCGATCACGAGCGTGGCCGCCACGGAGGACGGGCCCCTGAAGTCCGACTCGACGTGTCCCAGGTTCAGCAGCATGATGACAAAGAGGAAGAGCACCATGATCGCGCCGGCGTACACCAGCACCTGGATGGCCGCGATGAATTGGGCGTTGAGCAGCACATAGATCGCCGCCAGGGAGAACATGGTCGAGACCAGCCAGAGGGCCGACGCCATGGGGCTCTTCTGGAGGATGCAGAGCGTGGCGGACAGGACCGCGGCGGCCGCGAAGATATAAAAGACCACTTCGGTCATCTACTCACCCTTGGGATCGGTGGGGTCCCAGAGCGTCGACACGGCGTGGGTCTGCGACGAGAGACGCTCCAGGTCGTAGACGAACCGGTCCCGGCTGTACTCCGCATTCTCGTAGTGCACGCCGACGTGGATAGCCTCTTCGGGGCAAACCTCCTGGCAGTACCCGCAGAACACGCAGCGGAACTCATCGATCTCGTAGATCAGCGGGTAGCGGTCGCCGTGCTCGTCCTCGCCCGGCACCAGCTTGATGCAATTGGCCGGGCAGATCTGGGGACACAGCCCGCAGGCCACGCACTTCGTCCGGCCCTGCTCGTCGGTGAGCATCCGGTGGGTGCCCCTCCACCGCTGGGAGATGCTCCACTGCCCCATCCCGTGCCCACTGTCGGTGCTCTTTTCCTCGGGGTACTGCATGGTCACCTTCTTCTCGAACATGTGCTTGAAGGTGAGTGCCATCCCCTTGAGCGTGGCGCGCACGTAGCTCACCTGGCGCTCGGGACGCTTCATGACCTTGACGCCGATAGCCATCAGTTCCTCACCGTGGCGCGTTGCGCGCGGGCATTGAGAGTGTGGCGCTGGCGAGCGGAGCCCCGGATGAAGGTCCCGCTGTCGAGCAGCCCGAAGACCAGCACCGCCACCACCAGGCTGAGACCGAACAGCGCGAGCCCCTCATGAATCGGATCGGTGATACCGAGAACCCGGCGGATCACATAGATGGCCACACAGACCACCATGATGTAGGCCAGCGCCAGCGGCATGAGCACCTTCCAGCCCAGGGCCATGAGCTGGTCGTAGCGGAAGCGCGGCAGGGTCCAGCGGATCCACATCACGAAGAAGATCCAGAACATCACCTTGAGGAAGAAGACGCCCGCGGTGGCGATGCTCTGCAGAACCCCGCCGGCTTCGTCCCAGTGGGTAAACGGAATGTCCCAGCCGCCGAAGAAGAGCGTGGTGACCATGGCGCAGACCGTCACGACGTTGGAGTACTCGGCGATGAAGAAGAAGGAGAACTTCATCGCGCTGTACTCGGTGTGATAGCCGGCGATTAGCTCCGACTCGGCCTCGGGCATGTCGAACGGCAGCCGGTTGGTCTCGGCAAAGCCCGAGATGAGGAAGATGAAAAAGGAGAGGAAGAGGGGCAGCACATACCAGAGCCCGGCTTGCTGGTCCTGCACGATGGCCGAAAGGCTCACACTGCCCGACAGGAGCAGCACCGGGATCAGGCTCAGCCCCATGGCCACCTCGTAGGAGACCATCTGGGCACTGGCCCGCAGGCCACCGAGCAAGGCGTACTTGCTGTTTGATGACCAGCCCGCCAGCGCGATCCCGTACACTCCCATCGAGCTGATGGCCAGGACGAAGAGGAATCCGATCGGCAGGTCGGCCACGACCATCGGCATGGGGCCGTGATGCACGAACCGTCCGAGGGGACCGAGAGTGAAGTCGAAGTCCACCGGGAGTGGAGCGCCGAATGGAATCACCGCGAACAGCAGGAGCGCGGGAATGAACGACATTGCCGGCGCCAGCAGGAAGAGCCATCGGTTTGCCAGTGCCGGGAAGGTCTCTTCCTTGAGAATGTTCTTGAGCCCGTCGGCGGCGGGCTGAAGCAGGCCGGCGGGACCGACCCGGTTGGGGCCGCGCCGGTTCTGCATCCAGGCGCTCACCTTACGCTCCATCAGGGTCAGCAGCGCCACCCCCACCAGGGTCACCGTAAACACCACCAGCATCTTGATGACGCTGAGGAGCAGAAACCCCCTCATCTCGGGCGTCACGACACCCCCGCCCGCGAGGCCTGCCTGCCACCGGTGGCGCCAGCCGAATCGGAGAGCACGCGTCCCGTGAACCCGATGTCGTCGTAGGTAGTCCCCGCGAACACCGGCCAGCGCTCGCCCAGGAGCTCGAAGGCCTGAGCGGCGGTTGCTGGAGCGGAAGCGCTGGGTCCCGGGCCGGCAATGACCTCGCCGGCAACCCACCAGGCCGGACGTGCCATGCCCGGCTGCGACTTGGCCTGATTGTAGCGCTGGATCCGGCGATCGCGATTCACGTAGGTGCCGTTCTCCTCCGCCATGGTCGTGATCGGAAGGACCAGCTCGGCGTTTCGCAGGCCGTCGGGGAAAATGGTCCCTAGGACGACCACGCTGGCCGGGGCCTGGGCGATAAGGGCCAGATCGGGCGGAGACAGGTCGGCATCCAGCACGATCACCAACCCCGCGCTGGCCAGCTCCAGCAGGCCGGTAGGCCAATCGGAGCCGTATCCGACCAGCTCGGCGCCGATCAGATTGGGGGCACGCTCGGCCCGGAGCGCCAGGTTGGGTATGCCAGCCAGCGGAGCCTCCTCACCGATCGGGACCTGCACCACGGCGGTCACGCTGAGCCGGTCGAGCATCCGCCGGATGAGCCCGAGCGATTCGGTGGACGCCACGCCGGAAGCAAGAATCACGGCCGAGCCCGAGGTGCCGCGGATCAACTGCCCCAACCGGTCGAGAGCCGTGTCCCAATCGGTGGCGACATGCCGACCGCCATCCCGGACCAGCGGCGCCTCGATCCGGTCGCCCCGATTGAGCCAGCGATAGTTCATCCGGCCGTAGTCGCACATGAAGTGGCGATTCACTTCCAGGTTCGGGCGGGGACGAAGCCGCACGACGATGTCATCCCGGGTGTCCATGGTGATGTTGCAGCCCTGGGTGCAGCCGGGGCACACGCTCGCCGTCTTGTCGAGATCCCAGGCTCGCGCCTTGTGAAGAAAATCCTTGGAGATCAGCGATCCCACCGGGCAGAGGTCCACCACGTTGCCGGCCCAGGGATGGTCGAGCAGCTGCTCGGTCGAGATCCCGATGTAGGCTCGGTCGCCCCGCTCCGAGACGTTCAGGATGGGGTCCTCGGCCACGTCCTCCATGAAGCGCACGCAACGGGTGCACAAGATGCAGCGGTTGGGCACGTAGAGGACGTCGGGACCGAAGTCTTCCACCGGGCTATACCGCTTGGCGTAGTCGGCGTAGCGGGTGCCGGACCGGCCCTCCTGAAACACGTAGTCCTGCAGCTCGCACTCGCCGGCCTGGTCACAAATGGGGCAGTCGAGCGGGTGGTTGATGAGCAAGAGCTCCAGGACACCCTCGCGCGCCTTCTTGGCCTTTTCGCTCTCGACGTGGACCACCTGTCCTTCGGCCACAGC